>DATJBA010000279.1:0-4543 GCA_035515675.1 Mycobacterium sp. | reverse complement strand
CTGGTCTTTGTAGATGTCGAGCACATCCAGGGCGGTCAGGTCCCGTCCGGGCGGGTCGGGCAGGTTGGTGGCCAGGGCATAAAGCCCGTCGAGTGCTGAGGCGGCGGCGATGGCGTGCGGGTTGCGGTGCCAGGCGATGGTGGGTTTGCCGTGGGGGTTGACGCCGGTGGTGATGGTGATCAGCTCGGCGATGCGCTCGCCGATGATGGTGGCGACCCGATTGTCGACCTGCTTTTTAGTCTTGTAGTGGCGCCCGCCCAGGCCGTTGCGGATGCGGGTGAGCGCGGCTTCGGCCGTGGTCAGGGCGCGTTCGCGGGCCTCGGCGACCGAGGCGGCTTCCTCGGAAGACCAGACGTAGGCGATGCGCAGGCGGTGGGTGGCACCGGTGTCGTCGTCGGTGACCTGGCGCTCGCGCAGCACGCCTTTGAACACGGTGCGCTGGTGCTCGGGCAGCCGGCGTTCGCGCGCCGAGCAGTGCTCGAGCCGCTGCAGCGCGGTCAACCCGTCGGGCACGTCGGCGGCGAACCAGCCCGCCCAGCCGGTGTCGGCGCGCAGCGGCACCACGAACCGCAACCCTTTGGCGTCGGCGGCGCACAGCTTGCCCAGGTAGCCCAGCCCGGAGTCGGCCACACAGACCACCCCGGGTGGGGCCAGCTCGCGGATGCGCTCGAGCGCCTCGGTGAAGCACGGCGCCTCGCTGGACGCCCCCGGATGGCCGCGGTAATAGACCGCGACCCCGGCGCGGGTGCACACCTGCATGGTCTTGACCTGCCGGGCGATGGTGCGGTCGGCCGCCCAGCCCTTCTCGACTAGCGCGGAGCCGGCATACCCGCCGGTGAACCGTACCGCGGTCATGTCCAGGTGCAGTCGCGACAGATCGGCTCCACACCGGGAGGCGGCCGACAGGGCCAGTGCGCCGCGCACCTGCTCGCTGGCCGGGGCCAGCGCTTCCAGCGCCCGACCCAACCGGTCGTCGTTGAGCAATCCCGCGGGGATACCAAACAATTCGTCGGCCATCGCCGCGCTGGACGCCCAGCCCGCGATGTCATACAACGGTGCGGGCGCGCATAGCCGGTTGGCCACCAGCGCGGCGATCACCTCCCCGTGGGTCAGCATCGCCCGCCCCCGCATCGGCACCGCCGCGTCGATCAGACCCACCAGGCCCAACCGCTGCAGGTAGTGCGCCACCAACAGCAGCGCCCCGACGTGGCGGCGGGTGCCCACCGGCGGCGGATCCAGCCGGGCGAAGGATGCCGCCAGCTGCTCCAGTTGGCCCGACACCTTCAGCTCATCCTCGCGGCCCAGCGTGCGCAGCACCCGATGCCGCACCCGGCCGTCGGTGTCCCGATACGCTTCGACCAGCCGCAGATACACGTAGCGTCTGCCCCCCTTGACCACCGCGTGGCGCTTAACGTACATGCCGGCTCCATCCCAGTCCCTCGGGTTGGCCCTACGGTATCGCGCCCAACATCGCATCACAAGCATGTAATTCGGCGTGTCTCCTCACCACCGGCCAGCAGGATTTGGCCCTACACGATCGTGTCACGCGCCGATCCCTCGGCGCACAAACCAGCGCCCATCAGAATCGAATACTCAACTCCCGCAATGGATTACCACAGCAACCCGCGCGCCGAAGCTCGCCCCAGAAATCAGGGCTTACGCTCGATCAGTGCGGAAAACGGGGCTAGGTGTTGGCTGCGCTCGGCGAGGAACCGGCGGGTATGCGGTGTGGCTTCGTGCGCGCCCAGCGCATCGTGGGTGCGGTAGCACTCGTAGAATCTGGGTGATCATGCTCCCCGTCCCGGTAGTCACTGATGGCCATGAAGACGGCTTCTTCGTCGCCACGGTCGACGCGATGCTGTTCCACCGTGCCGTGGGCCGCCACCCTCGCATAGGCGATGCACAATCCGCGAAGCTGATCGGGGGTCAGGGCGGCTACCTGCTCGGCCATTGGAGGATCGGTGATGCCGCCCACCTCCAACCGGTCATCTCCACAGGAGTATTCGTCGGCCACATGAACCATCGCCCGCCGTTCCAGCCGCCACATGACAGGCCCCATGTCGTCGAAGCGCCAGGGGTTGATCTTCCATCTCCTTGAACTAGATGGCGTCGCGCATCCGTTGCAGGCGCTCCTCCTGCGCGACCAGTTCTTATCTTCTCGGTAACGGCGAACCAGATCGCCCAAGCGCCTGGGCGACGCGATGCACAGATCGGCCAGCTGCCGCCCTGATCATTGAGCTAGAACAAGCCAGCCGCACCGCCGCCAAAACCCAGCGCCCCCAACTACTTCCGCTGCTCGCCCACACCTATCAAGCCGCTGCAGCGATGCTGGTCAAAGTCGGCGACCGTGGCGCGCCGGATGGGTCGCCGCGGATCGCGCCATCGCTGCAGCCGAACGAGGCCGCGATCCTGCGCTGATCCTGGCCGGTCAACTGCGCATGGCCCGCCCTTTGCTCGATTCCAGCGAAAAAGACCTCGCCGCCCATGTCTTGACTCAAGCGACCCGCCGCCACGATGCCATCATCGCCGGCGGTGACCCCGGCCTGATCTCGCTCGTCGGCTCCAGCGCGTTGCTGCTGGCGATCCTTTACGCCCGCGACGCCAACACCGATGCCGCCGAGCAATGCCTTACCGTCGCGCGCCGCCTCGCCGCCGTGCTGGGCGCCGACCGCAACTATTACGAACCGAGTTCGGCCCCACCAACGTGGCCATGCACGCGGTGGGCGTCGCGGTTGAACTCGGCAACGGGCGGCAGGCCCTCGACCGCGCCGTCCATGTACGCCACGCCGAGCAACTGTCTGCCGAGCGGCAAGCCCGCTACCTGATCGACATCGCCCGCGCTCACCTGCTGACCCGCTCCGGTCGTGACGCGCTGCTGGCCCTCGTCAAAGCCGAGCACATCGCCCCCGAAGAACTCGCCGAATCACCCCGCGTTGCCGAACTCATCGACGACATCGAATCGCTGAACAAGCGCACACGCCTGCCTGGCCTAAGAGAACTCCGCCAACGCCTCTACGGCTAAGCGCCCCACAACATCGCCATCCATTGACCTGCCGAGCACCCGGACGCCGAAAAACGTCACCGACTCTCAACGCCGTGGCGGCTCCCGTCCGCTCGGCGCTCCCGTCCGCCGCCACGGCCTGAGCATCGAGGCGTTGACCGGCGCAAGTCCGATCAGTAATACGGGAAGATAGCCCCGACTGTGACCAGCCATGTGCGGCTTTGTTGCCTTAGGGCTTGTGATGAATTAATCTAGCTCGGCTCGGCGTGTCGTGGTTCTGGGTGGAGCGTGTAGTTCCATTCGCCGTGGAAGTCGTGGCGGGTCAGGATTCTTTTGGTTTCAAGGTCTTTCATCTGTTGGTCGGGGATCTTTACGCCTGTGGGGTAGGTCGCCTGGTCGAGTTCGGCGTGCACGGTCAGCCCGGTGTTGGTGGTGGTCGCGGCGATGGTCTCGACGATCACTTCGTGGCTGGTCAAGGGCCTGCCGCGCCAGTTCATCGAGATGTGGGAGAACAATCGATGCTCGACCTTGTTCCACTTGCTGGTTCCCGGCGGCAGGTGGCACACGGTGATGGTCAGGCCGGTGGCGGCGGCGAGTTTGGCCAGTTCGGTCTTCCATTGCCGGGTGCGGTACCCATTGGAGCCGCCGCCGTCTGCGCAGATCAGTAATCGGGAAGCGGTGGGGTACAGCGTGTTTGCGGCCTGATACCACCAGGTTCGGATGGTGTTCACCGCGAACGCCGCGGTGTCGTGATCGGTGCCCACCGACACCCACCCGCTGTTGGCGCCCACGTCGAAGACCCCGTACGGGTTGGCCTTGCCCAGCGTGGGGTCGAGGAAATCGTGGACCTTGACCCGCTCCGGCTCGCCCTTGGGCTGCCACTCCCGGCCACCGTTCTTGTAGGCCCCGACCAGCTCCTTTTTCTTGGTGTCGACACTGATCACCGGGTCCCCGGACGCCAGGTGGGCGTTGGCCTGATCGTTGAGATACTCGAACTGGGCGTCGCGGTCGGCATGCTGAGCGCCCTCGGCGGTCTTGACGTTGGCCTGCAGGCTGTAGCCCCGCTCGCGCAGCAACCGACGGACCACGAAATCGCTGACCAGGTGTCCATCCTGCCGCAACGCCGCGGTCAAGGCGCGGATCGACTTCGAGGTCCACCGCAACGGCGACGTCGGATCCCCCCTGGTCACGGGATCGATCAACGACTCGAACGCGGCCACCAGCGCTTCGTCATGGGATTCGGCTCGCTTGCGACCGCCGCCGGCCCGACGGGACCGACCACCGCCAGGGCCGATGCCCTCGTCGGCTTCCTTGCGGCCTCGGCGCACCGTGTCGGCGGCGACCCCGGTCGCCTCAGCCACCACAGCGACACCACTCGGCCCCAACTCGGCAGCCTCGGCTCCCAGCCACAATCGCCGCTGGAACTCCGACAAATGAGGTCGAACAACCGCATACCGCCGCGCCACCGAATCGGCCAGATCCGCCATAGCACAACCGTAGCGCCCAAAACACCCAAAACGATGTTATTTAATCACAGGCCCT
>DATJBA010000278.1:0-3542 GCA_035515675.1 Mycobacterium sp. | reverse complement strand
CCGATGCGCCCCAGACTGCGACCGGGCCAACGACTCCAGCACCTGGCGCTGTCCATCGGTCACTGCCAATGCGGGAACGGGTTTGCTCATACCCGAAATCATATCAATTTACTGCTGATTATTTGCGGGACACACCACTAGGGACGGTTTCGGCTGGTTAGAACGCTCCGAGAGTCATTGCAGGACAATAAAATTCAGCTTCCATGTCCGACTGGGGACAAGTGGTCGCAGGTTCAAATCTTGTCAGCCGGAACAGAAGTGCCCGTCACCATGCGGGCAGCGTATTCGAGATCGCCTACCGGCAGGGGATCAGCCGACCACAGCGCGATCGCTTCGGCCGTGATCGCCAGTGCTTCCGCGGCAGCGTAAGCCGCAACCGCGCGGCTAGTCTCCTCGGCAAGACCCAGAGCTCCACGAGCGCGCGTTCGGTCTGCGGGGCCGGGGCGAACCGCTGCTGCGGGGACACCGGCTGTGTCACGTCGAGGCCTTGGTGCGGACGGTCGCCGTTGTAGTCGGCAACGAATGGCTCAGACAATCCTGACGGGGTCGGTCAGGATTCGTCGGACTCGGCCTGGGCAACGAGCAGGACGGTTGACCTTCGGGTGCTCTCGCCGACGGTGGTGGTGAGAAAGGCCAGGTAATACTCCTCGGGTACCGACCGCGCCACCGTGATCTCGACGTCAACGGCGGCCGATCCGTCGGAGTCGAACTGTCCAGACTTGGGTGCCACCTTAATCCCAGTGTCGGAGGAAGTGCCGGTGATGGTGTAACCGCCCGCGCCGTCGATCATTCGTTGAGCGTCGACTTTCACAGTGCCCGTGCTCCCCGGCGCGATCGTGACCATGGGTTGGGAGACGTTGACGGTCACCGCCGAACTGCCCGCACCGAACGACGGCGGGGCGGAGGACTCCGCGGTGCCCCAGACCTTGTCCGGGTAGGCGGCGAGGGAGAACGTGAGCTCACCGCCGGTGCGGATGATCGACTCAGGCAGATACGTGTGATCGGTGGGCCAGCCGTCGATGCTCAGGCCGCTGATGTATTTCAGGTCGTACGGTCCGGATGCGCCTGGAGCTGACATCCGGATGGATTTGCCTCCCGGAAGCGCGATTACGACACGATCGAAGACCGGTGTGCTCACGGTGAGGATCGGCGCTCCCGGGGTGATCGGGTACAGGCCCAGAGCGGCCCAGACGTACCAGCTGGCCATCGCGCCGAGGTCGTCGTTGCCCGGCTCGCCGTCGGGTATGGGACCGAAGAGTCCACGCACCCGGTCGAGCGTGTGCTGAGTCTGCCACGGTTGACCGATGTAGTTGTACAGCCACGGCACCTCCCACGTCGGCTCGTTACCGATCCAGAGATAGGGCTCGTTGGGACCCACGTTGAGCCTCTCGGTGAAGCGGTCGAGCCGGCTGGCCACTGTCTGGCGGCCGCCAAGGGCGGTCACCACTCCGGCGAAGTTATGCGGCACCCACCAGACGTATTGCTCGGCGTTGCCCTCGTCGAATCCGTCTTGGCCGAAGCCGTTGGAAGTCCGCACGAAACCGGGGCCGTCACGGAAGAATCCGGTGGAGCTGCGGGGCGAGATGTAACGGGTGGTGGGATTGAACAGGTTCTGCCAGTACTGGGCCCGGTTCTGGAATTCGGCGGCCGTCGCCGTGTCGCCGAGCGAGTCGGCGAATCGGGAGATAGCGAAGTCGTCAATCGACCACTCCAGCGTGATCGAGGCGTCGGCGATCCAGTCATCGGTGCGGAACTCCAACGTGTGCGGTGCGTAGCCCAGCTGCTGGTAGGTGGCAATGCCCGGCCGTTCCACGTAGTCGCCCAGCCCTACACCGCCTTTGGTCGCGGCGCTCACCATGTAGCGCAGTGCCGTTTGGACGTCGAAGTCCTTGGCCCCGTAGGCGTAGAGGTTCACGATGAGCGGTACCTCGTTGTCTCCGGTCATCTCGCCGGTCGCGACATTCGCGATCGGCCAGCGCGGAAAGGCTCCGCTCTGCTCGGCGTCGTTGACCAGCGATTGGGCTATGTCGCTGGCTCGCTCCGGGAAAAGCAGCGCCTGCAGGGCTGCCAGGCACCGGTAGATATCCCAGTCGGAGAAGTTGGCGTACTGGGTGTGCCCCTTGGCGACGGTGTGGATCAGACCGTCGAATCCGAGGTAGCGTCCGTCCGCATCGTTGAACGTGTTGGGGTGCAACAGCGACCCGTACAAGAAGGTGTAGAAGGTCTTCAGATCGCCGACGTTCCTGCCGGCTACCGCGATGCGCGACAGCGTGGCGTTCCATTGAGACGACGCGGCGGCGCGAACGTCATCGAAGCTCGCTGCGCCCTCGGCGGCCAGGTTTGCCCGCGCTGCGTCGACACCAACGTAGGACAGCGCCGTCCGCACCTCGATCACCGAGCCCGCCGGGAACTGCACGTACCCCCCGCTGTAAGGCGAAGCCGCGCCACGTGCGCCGATGTAGACCGCGTCGCCGTCCCAGGTGCCGTAGGAGGTGAACGGCTGGCTGAACCTCATGGCGAAATACACCGTGTAGGTGTTTTTCTTACCGCAGAATCGGCCGCTGCTCGCCCATCCGGTGATCGTGGTGTTGTCCTCGCCGATCTGGATGGCCGCCCGGGAGTTGCCCGCCAGCGACGCGCCAGAACGCACGTGGAACAGCGCGGGCCGACGGTTGTGCGGATAGCTGAACCGGCCGACGCCGGTGCGGGTGGTCGCGGTCAGTTCCGCTGTCACACCGGTGTCGGGGAACCGCACTTTGTAATAGCCAGGCACGCCCACCTCGGTGTCGTCGTGCGCGATCCTTTCCCAGGCGTTCCAAGGCTCCAAGCCAATTCCGGTGGTGGTCGGCAGCATCGAAATATCGCCGAAAGCGGCACACCCCACCGAAGCGTGGGTCATGCTGAACCCGGTAGAACGCGGATTGTCATATTTGTAGCCGGCGTAGGTGTAGGTGGTGTCCGGCGAGTACTGCACCATGCCGAACGGCACGGTGGCGCCGGGGAAGTTGTTGTTTTCGCCCACTATCTCGCCTCCCGTCCCGGTGCCGATCAGCGTGTCGACGTAATCAACGGGATTCGCGACGAACCCGGGCTCACCGTCATAAGCCTTGGGCGGAGCCGCCGCAACGAAAGCCATGAACACAGCCGACGCCGCGACGAGCGCGATAAGGGCCCTTCGTGGCCTTCGTGACCGCATAGCTGTCTCTTACCGCATAACCATCTCTTTGCGGGGGCGTTTCGAAAGGATTTGGGTGCGGCTCCTTTGAAGTGACGAGGACACCCGGTCTGTTGGGCTCGGTCTGACACGCTGCTCCACATCCCTCACCTGCGGTTTCGCTTGTGCTGTGCGCTATCTGTACCTGATGGTAGATACAGATTGGAGTGCTGATGTCTCACCGTTCGCCCGAGCAATCGCTGCTGGCTGGCACGCTGACCACGTTTCGGCGCCGCTGCGGCAAGCCGAGCTGCCGCTGCGCCGCCGGCGACCCGCACGAGACCCCGGCGCTGCGCTACACCGAAGGCGGGCGCACCAAGCTGATCAC
>DATJBA010000277.1:0-5092 GCA_035515675.1 Mycobacterium sp. | reverse complement strand
TCGCTGCGTTTGGCTAATTCCTCGTATGACTTGGCGGTTCGGTCGTGACTGTCTGCGGATTTGTCCAAGCTGTCAGCTGCGGCTCGCTGGGCAGCCCTCGCCCGCAGCCGCGCTCGTTCGGCTCGTTCACCAACTTGAAGTGCTGCCACGGCACCCCATTGCGGGTCCACTGTGGTCTCAAGCCAGTTAATGTCGCCTGCCATGGGCTGTTCCTCCCGTTGACCGCCAGGGTTGACTCTGACGGCGCAGCTAAACGAGTCTACGAAGGCTGGGACCGCTGGAACAACGAAGAAACTGAGCAACAGGTCCGCGAGCTGCACGAGGCGGGCGGCTGCCGAATCCGGTCATTCACCTAGGTGAGCCGAAGCTGTCTTTTGGGTATTCCGACAGCCAAAGGAGGCGCACCAATGGAAAGCAGCATCCAGCAACTGCTTGCCGAGTTGGAGGCCATCGAACGCGTGGTAAGTCATGCCGAGCTCGCGGTCGACGGCGCAGACAAGGCGCGTCAAGCGTCCAGGGATACCCGCCAGCGAGCGGCCACGCTGCGCAGGGAAGCGCATCGGATGCGCGGGCCCTCGGCTTTCGCCCAGTGTGAGACCTAACTCCGGGCAGCGTCGAACGTGATGACAGCGACACAGGCATCGGCATCGGCCAGCCGGTGCTAGCAGCGACACGGACCGCCAGCAATCTTGACCCGGCGTTATCGGCGACAGCTAACGCGACAAAACGACAGAGTGCGGCGGGGGTGCACGTACTTCGGCTGGCGTCATAAACATGCTTTGATCAGCGGCGGAGCTTGTGCCCCGGCAGGATTCGAAACTGCGACACGCGCCGACCACGGGGGATACGTTGCAAGAATCACCGTCCCATCGGGCAGCTGTTGATCGCGCCAACCGGTGGGCGAAGCCTCCCCCGCCTTCCCACGCGCGCACGGCCACGTTGCACCGCTCCGCCTACCCCCCTCGCAACGAGGGGCTAATCAATGCCCGAGACAATTGGATAATTACTGCGGTGTCAGCTTTCCGAAGTGGTGACAAGTGATACCAATGTTAAAGAAGTTGTTCAAACCATGTTGCGGCGCAAAATGATATCAGCCCGTTTTGCGCAGGTAGCCAGGCCGGACATGGCGTTTCGCGATGCAGTCACGTTTGAGGTTGCCGTCGTTTGGCTATGCCAATTAAGTGCGGTTTGGCCCCCACACGGGGTACCGCTCGAACGACACGGAGAAGATGAAGGAGCCCATCGTGAAATTCACAACGACCACTGTCAAGACGGCCATCGGTGCCGCGGGAATAGCTGCGGTAAGCGTTTTCGCCGCAGCAACTGCCTTCGCCGCGCCGCCAAACATCCAGGGATTCGGTACCAGTGAATCGCTGATCGACGGGCCAATGGTTACCTCCTACACGGTGAGCAACCTGCAGCCCAGCAGCATCGCGATTCCCGGTTACACCCCTAAAGGAACGCTCTACCAGGCAGACATCACCGCCAGGTCGGACGGCGGAGTCGTCACCCCCATGGTTAGAGACTTCAGCGCCCGCGGGCCCAACGGTCAGACCTACAGGCTGATCGACAAGGTTGAGGTCCCGAATGGCCTTAACCCGGCGCCCATCCCTCAAGGCAGCGAATCGAGGGGCACCCTGTACTTCGACGTGACCGGCGCGCCGCCGAATGGCGTCGTCTACAACGACGGACTGCAAGACATTCTGATCTGGACGTCGAACGTGCCGGGGGCCTCGGCGCCTGGTGCACCACCGAACGCAAGTCCGGCACCGGGTGCGCTTCCTGGCCCGGCGACAAACAGCTAATCCGGTTGCAAATATCTCCCCGCGCCACGCCCAATGGCGTGGGGAGGTTTGCGTATGCGGGAAGAAGCTGCGGGCAACTGCCGTAAGGAATGGTGGCCTAGTAATTCGGCTTTTCAGGCTGCTTTCCGGGGGGATACGTTGGAAGAATTTTCGTGCCGTCGGGCAACTGCTTATCACGCCATCCCCAGAACGTTTTAACGGCTCTTCGCAGTGAATCGTGGTAGCGGTGGGGTGACACGGTTGTTCGCCTGAGCCTGGGAATGGGCCTGGGGCCTGATGCTTCGTGGTGTTGGCAAACACGATCAGAAAGGCCCCAGCTGGACAACAACGGTAGTGCCACAATGATGCTTGGTTTGGAAGGCAGGGCCGTTCTGGCCGTATCCGATCGTGATGGCGAGCTGGACTACGCGATCGAGACCACCGCCGCGACCGGGTGCTGTCCGCTGTGCGGAGCGCAGGCCAATCTGCACGATCGCCGGCCGACGTGGGTTCGGGACTTGCCGGCCGGAGATCGGCCGGTGACGTTGGTGTGGGTCAAACGCATCTGGCGGTGCGTGCATCGTGAATGTGAGCAGCAGACCTGGACCGAGACGCATCCGGCGATCGCGCCGCGGGCGTCGTGGACGCAGCGGGCCCGACCCAGGCGCCGTCGCGGATGCCGCCGCCGGATTCGATCGCCGGATACCAGCCGTCACTGGTGTTGAGCACCTCGACGGCCTCGCGGATCGGCGCGTCGATCGCGGCTCCCAGCGAGAACCCCACCCCTGCGGTGCGGCAGACCGCCGACAACCCGTAGGTGGCGCCGGCCGAATCGGAGCGGATCAAAATCTGCGGGGCGTCGGGGTTATCAGCGCCAGGACGATATCGCGGCGGCAACGAGCTCAGCGCCTGAGCCAGCACGGCGATGTGATCTTCGGTGGTATTTGCTGCCGGCATTGCCGGGCCGCAGCAACTCCGCCAGGGCTTCGCCGGCGGCGATGTCAGGGCGGTCCAAAAACACCAGCAGTGGATGACATCCGAACGTGTGTTTCCAGGTCGCCGCGGCGTTTCTCCTTGTTGAATGATCGATGGTGATGATGGCATCGACATCCAGATGCAGCCAACCGTCGTGGTCGGGACCGCCCCTGCGGCCCACGCCCGCTCGCGGGCATGTGCTCGCGCCGCCCGGATTCGCGAAAGGTGAGCGGCGTCGATGCGCTCCTCGACACACCGCCACAGCGTGGTCGTCGAGGCGACTGACCCGAACGTGTGAGCGGTCGGCCCACAACTGGCCGACCCCGTCGACACAGTCGGCGCCATCGGCGACCGCGGCAGCCAGATCGGCGAACACATCCCCGGGCGCATGAATCCATGGCCCCTGGTAGGTGTCGGCCAACGCCGCCGTCACCTCCGTCGACAGCCCGGTCAAATCGGCGACCTCGCGCACCATGCCCACACCGGCGTGCGACACTACGCCATAGCCGTCCGCCGACACTTTCACCCGAGAAACCGCTGCGCTACTGTTCACCTAGAAAGTGCCTTCCCGCTCAGCATGATGGACCGCTCCAAGTCTCATTATTCCCTTGCGGGACAGGCGCTTTCGCTAACTCGGCACCGTGTCACGTCAAGTTTCGCGAAAAATCAAGGTTTAGGTGTTGAACACCTTATTCAGTGGGAAGACTGGCACTTCTGAGTTTACCCGCGGGTCGTAGTTTGTCGTCGACGCCAAGCACAAGCTCATCGTTCGGATACCGCGGCGACCCCAACCGCACCTCGCCAATTCAGTGCTGTATCCCATGTTCCGCAAGGCCCGAGCGGCTGCCGGCCGACCGGACTTGCGGTGCGCGACTTGCGGCGATCGGCCAAGGCCGGCTGACTCGAAACCGCCCGCGCGTTATCCATGATGCGGGCCAACGCTAACGCCACTTGAGCCAGACCCCAGGGCGCAAGTCAGCAGTCGATCTCCGGGTTTGGCTGCGTCCCGGCTGTGGCAAGCAGAAAGTGAGTCTGATTGAAGCCTGCCCGACCCAGGGAGACCATCGACAGCGAGTTGCGCCTGTTGGCCGCCGTGCGCCGTGCCATCCGCGACGGAGGTGGCCCGATGCCGACAATCGCGCCGATAGACGAGTTGCTTGATGCGCGGCTAGCGCACCGCGGCCGGGCCGGCGAGGACGCGGCAGTCGACACCTAGCGGCCGCCCATACACCACCCCACCCCACCCCACGCCAGCCACCTAGTAGCGGAGGTCATCAGGTTGCGGGTCGGTGGCGATCAGGACCTGTTGTCTGGTGGGGACTTCATCCGCCGGCACTAACGCGCGTGCTGGCCCAGAGGAGGGCCAAAGGGAACGGCTACCTATCACGCGGCGAGCGCCTGCCCTTCGGGGGCGCGTAGTCGTGGGCGTTCCCACCACACCCACCGGAGCGAGCCACACGGGGTCCAGCCAGCGTGTCAGCACCGGCCACGTGACGGTGTTGCATTCGGTGCAGTGCCCGAAACGCGAGCGGTGTTCGCCGGGGTAGCCGTCGTTTTTGGTGCGGATTGATCCGTTGTCGCAGCGGTCGGTGCGCGCTGTTTTCCAGCCACCACCAGCCCAGCCGGGGCATCGGTGCGGCTTGTCGTAGCAGGTCCGCGATAGTCTCATCATCACCATCGCCGGTTTCCGGATGTCCAGTGGTCCTCCACACCGAGCGGCTGCGGGTCATTAACTTCTCCCGATGCGAAGCGGTGTGGAGGCATACCGAGGATACACTTGAATTAGCACCCTGCATACTAGTAGATTGAATGCGAAGACATACCGGACTTCTAGTCTAGTAGAGCACCATACAGGTCGTGGGGCGCTCTGCTCGAGACAGGATTATGGCAATGATCCTTCACACCCAAGCTGGACACCGGCCACACATCGCACCAGAGCCTAACGACAACACACAGCCGATTAACAGGGCGCGAAACTCCGCACTTATTTCCCACTTCCAGTCAAGCCCGCGGTATTGCCAGCACTGCTTGACGATGCAAACCCGCATAACGACTTCGACGGCGACAACGGCAGTAATGCCGGTGACTTCTGCTCTAGCGCGTGGTGAAGCTCTTAGGCGTTCACCGCGCAGCGCAGATCGGCTGGGGGCTATGAAACGCTGGACGGAAAATCCGTGGCAGCGGTTCGGGCTGCCTGCGCGCGTTGGTTGGCTCGTCGTTGGAGGATACAGCGTCGCGGTGGTGCTGGTCATAGCATCGTTTGTCTGGGGGTGGCACGGCGCCTACGCGACTCGGCCGGTCGACGAAGTTGTGTCAGTGGTGTGTCTGGTGTT
>DATJBA010000276.1:0-2996 GCA_035515675.1 Mycobacterium sp. | reverse complement strand
TGGTGAATGCTATCCCCGCCGCGGATGCCTGCCGGGCCACGTATTCGTGTCCGTTGAGAATGATTTGCGCACCGAACGGCGGATGCCCCGACATCTTGATCGTCACATGCCTCCAGATGATGTGGATTGACGTATTCGGTTCTCCGATATTGACGATGACGCCGGTCCTGGGTGAGCGTTTCACCTTCGACACCGGCGCCGGCGCCTTCGCAGCCAGCACCAGGGACACCCCGGTTGCCCACCTCGTGGGTGGCCAGGTACTCGTCGGCGACGCGGTGCTTCCGCTCTCCGGACCTGCAGAACACGACCGGCACGCTGTTGGCCGCGCCCACGCCTTGAACCGGCGGGCGAACCGTCCCGCCATCCGCATCAGGTGCGTGTTGTCCAGCGTGTCGTCGCCGTCGTTGTGCAGTCGGCGCCACCAAACCCGCAGCCCGTCCGGGTTGTGCCCGAGCGGATAGAAGGCGTTGAGCACGATCCGGTCCACGCAGTCGTAGCTGTCCGTCACCAGATCCGGATAGCGAAGGCTGAACTCATCTCCCGGCATCCGCTCAACGTAGTAACGACCCGCAGTCACGTACGGTGAAACTGCCCGAAGGGCCACCGCTTCCGGGCGCAGTCCCGGACGCGGCGTAGCGAACCTTGGTCGCTAGGACGTTGAGAGTTGTCTTGAGTTTGCAGGCCGCTTTTGGCAACAGCCGGGCGTGGTCGATGGTTTCGGTGATGTGAATGTGGATGGTGCGTAATGCTTTTCGTACCGGTGGTGGTGCCGGTGGCTGGTCGGCGGTAACGAGTCATACCCCGACGCGCATCGGTTGTAGACGGGCTCTTACAGCAGCTCCTCGGGCCGGTCCCAGCGAACGTCGAAGCGTGCGAAGTCGGTGTCGTACGACACGATGCTCGCGCGGTGTTCGACAGCCAGGGTGGCCAGGTGGGCGTCATTGACGAGGTTTCCACCCGTTCCGACCTGGTGTAGCATCCCCGCGAGGATGTCGACATGGCGAGCGGTCGGATTCACCACCACCGCGCTCGGAGCCGACAGCCAGTCAGCGACCTGACCGATCGCCTGTTCGGGACTCAGCGGTGCCGGAAACAAGCCCTCCTTTGTGGTCAGTCTGACAAAGGCCAGCAACGGTACCCACGCGAATCCGACCGCGTCGGCGCCCGACAATGCGCGATCCAGCCAGCGCACAGATGGCCGATGATGCTCGCTCGCCGAATTCACCGCGTAGAGAAGCACATTCGCATCGGCGATCTTCATGCGCGCCGACGCTGACGGCGAATCAGCTCCTCGTCCTCCAGTTCGGCCACGATCTGTAAGGCGCGATCGAGATTGACGCCCGGCACACCAAGATCGGCGGTGCGCGTAGCGAACTTTCCCGGCGCCGGCCGACCAGTAGCCCCATCACGGACGGCGTCATTTAGCGCCCGCTTGAACGACACCTGCCGTTCTGCCATACGCCGCCGTATCAGTTCGACGACGTCGTCGTCGAGGGTCACCGTGGTCCGCATATTGACAGCATAGCATCAAGTTTGCTGATGACATGCTGTCATTTCGGGCCTACTACCTACCGGGACCACCCGGAACCTTCCACGCCTGATCGATCACGTCGGTACACAAAGCGGTTATGCCGTGAACGCGGGGAACTCTGCATCACTTCACGAGGAGCCACACGACCAAACCCAGTCCACCGATCGCGACCGCGATCGGCCGGACAGTCGGCGGGATCACTTTCACGACCGGCGGCCAGCACCAGCCCCCGGCGGACGCGCCGATACCTGCCGACGAGGCTGGTTGGAGTGGGATCGGATCAGGGTGCATTGATGGTGGCCTTCCAGCCGTTGGTGTAGTTCCTCCAGTTCGCCGCAGCGCGAAGCGCTTCGTCCTCGCCGACCCAGCCGTAGAGGTCGAGCGTGGTTTGCACTTGAGCGTGGCCAAGACGGCGTGAAACGACCCATTCCGGGGTCCCGCTGATAAAACTGCGGTGGCGTGGGCGTGCCTCAGCCAATGCAGGGTCCAGCCGGTGGGCCCGATGCGGCGGCGTTTGAGCGCGGAGACCTTGTCCCGGACCGTCCCTTCCCGAAGTGGTGAGAGCAGTGCTGGCCGATCGAGGCTGGGGAACAGCCGGCCGATGATGATCCCGGTCGGCCGCCCGGCGTCACGGCGCACCGTGTAGGTCTCGATGATGGCGAGGCTAAGTCATCGACTGGGTGGGCCAACCGTCGACCTGCGCCTGCAACTGCGCGCTACGATCCGGCTTCCATTCCGCCGGTGTGGTGGAGTAAAGGCCGACCGCGTACTTGCTCATGATGCCGCCGTTGGCGCCGACGAGGCCGAATTGTCCTGGTGAGCTTTGCATTTGGGTCACCGTTTCGGCGAGGCCGTGCATCGAGTAGTTGTTGCCGGCGCCACCGAAGAACGGCAGCCCACCGGTCAGGGTCAGGCCGCGCGGATCGTCGGGCGCGATGCCCATGGGGTCGCAGATGTTGAACACCGGCACTGGGAAGCAGCTGTAGAGGTCGAAGGTGGCGACCTCGTCGACACCGATGCCGGCCATGGCCAGCGCTTCGCGCACCGCCACTACGGCCGATGAGGCGTGCGCCAGGTCCGGGTGCAGCAGGGCCTGTTCTTTCAGGTCGGCGTGCCCGTTGAGGTACACCCAGTTCTCTTCGGGCACACCCAGGCGGCGTGCCGCCCCGACCGACATCAGCAGCGCGGCCGCACCCTGGTTCACTTGATCGCGGGCGACCAGCAGCCGCGCGTAGGGCTCCGAGATCATCCGGTTGCGCTCGGAGACGGTGATCAGCTCGTCGACGGTGCGTTCGACCGGCGCGGCGGCAAACGGATTGCCGGCTGCCACCTTGGTGAACGGCGCGAACAGCTCGCCCATCCGGCGCAGGTACTCGGCCGGCCCCAGCCCGGTACCGGCCCTTCGGGCATTCTCCAGCAACCCATACTGCGTCGGCGCATCGATCAGACCGTGGATGACGGTATA
>DATJBA010000275.1:0-26595 GCA_035515675.1 Mycobacterium sp. | reverse complement strand
GTGGACGTGGACGCCGGCGATGGTTGAGGAGTTCTTTAGCGACCTGCGCTCGGTGTCTGGACGCAAGCAGTCGACGATCCGCGGTTATCAGAACGCGTTGCGGCTGTTTTGTTCTTATGTCAGCGATCCCGATTACGGGTGGGATCGGGTATGTGAGCAGAGGTTCGGTACCCATCTGGCTCAGGTGTTTTTCGAGTGGAACACCGCCACGCATGTCCAGGACAATGAGCAGGCGCCGACCAAGCGGGCGTTCACCAAGCGCGAGTTGCAGGACTTCTTCGATCACGCCGACGACCAGGTGGCGCTGATCGCCGCCTCCGCCCGTAAGGGCTGGCTGCCGGCCTACCGCGATTCGGTGATGTTCAAGCTGGCCTACTCGTATGGCCTGCGGTTCAACGAGCTACGGCATTTGCAGACGGTGGACTTCGCCCGCAATCCGCACGCCCGCGAGTTTGGCCGCTACGGGCTGGTTCACGTGCGCTATGGCAAGGCCAAGAAGGGCTCGGCGCACAAACGGCGTAGTGTACTGACCGTCTTCGATTGGACACCTGAGGTTATCGGCGACTGGTTGGCCTATGGGCAGCCCCACATGGACGACGGGCTCGACCTGTTCCCCAGTGAGCGTGGGACGTTGGTCTCCGAGGACACCCTGTTGCGGCGGTTCCGCCGCTACTGTACCGATCTGGAGTTGTCGGCGGGGCTGGATTTGCACTCGCTGCGCCGCTCGTATGCCACCCACCTTATTGAAGACGGCTGGGATCCGCTGTTCGTCCAGCACCAAATGGGCCACGAGCATGCCAGCACCACCGCGTTGTACACCTGTGTGTCCAGCGATTTCCGCACTCGAACCTTGCGCCGCGTGCTCGACGCGACCATCGCCAATGCTCTTTCGTTGGATGAGGAGTCCTCATGAAGCGACAAGTCGATTACGCCTGGCGGCTCCCGGAAATCATGGCCGCCCATGGCATGCACAACAGCACCGAGCTGATTCCCCGGCTTGCCGAACGGGGCATCCAGCTGTCGAGACCCCAGGTGTATCGGGTCGTTCATCAACGACCGGAACGGCTTTCGCTGCAATTGTTGTCCGCGTTGTGCGACATCTTCGGCTGCGGTGTCGACGATCTGGTCACGGTGACCGCAACGGAGGTGCGCCGCAAGAAAGCCACATCGGCGGCCGCCGCAGCCACCAACGTCGTTGACCTCAACAAATCGGTGCGGCCTCGTCGAGCGCGGGTCCTCCGCGATGACGATTAAACCCCACCGCCGATCGCGGGGACGCGGACGGCCCACTGTCATCGGAGATATCGAGTGCACGCGATGCGGCCGGATGTCCGTCCAGAACCGCACCCCCTCTTGGCCGGATGAGCAGTTATGCAACAGCTGCTTTTACACCGCGATGCGAACCTACGGCATCTGCCCGGTCTGCGGGCACGACGGCCTGCTGCCTGGGCGCGCCAATCGCACCGATCCCCGGCCGGTATGTCTTGCCTGTGCTGGTGTCCCTGAGGCCTACCGATGTCGAACCTGTCGCATCGAGGGCCAGATCTACCGGCACGGGCAATGCGCCCGCTGCGCCTTGCGTGAGGACCTGACCACGCTGATTGTCGAGGGCGCCGCCGATCCGGTCGCCATGGGCACAATCGTGGAAGTCCTCTGCGGCGTCGATAGGCCCGAAAGCATCCTGACCTGGAAACGCAACCCGGCAGTGCAGGCCCTGCTGACCGGGCTGTCCCTTGGTGAGATCCCACTGAGCCATGAGGGCCTCAACGCCGCCGGGCGGGGCATCCAGATTTCACACCTGCGCAGTCTGCTCGAGCACCGCGGTCTACTCCCACCCCGCGACGAACACCTCGCCCGGTTCGAGTCCTGGCTAGTCGCCAAACTTGACACCATCCAAGATCCAGCGGTGCAGGCCCCTGTCGAACAATTCGCCACTTGGCATCATCTACGCCGGCTACGCCGAGACTCCACGCCCGGGCAATCCTCCGATGGGCCGACACGGACAGCCAAACAGGAACTCACCGAGACAATGAAATTCCTTGCCTGGCTTCATGAAACGCATCAACGCACCGCGGCCACCTGCCGCCAGCAAGACGTCGATGAGTGGTTAGCCGCGGGCCCCACCACCCGATACCACGTCCGCGCCTTCTTCGCCTGGGCCAAGAAAAGCAGGATCAACACCATGGTGCAGGTCCAGTCCCGACAGACCCAAAGCGTGCGCTTGCTCACCCAGGAACAGCGGCTGGCGTGGATTAAAGAGCTGCTCGGCGGCGACGTAGACTCACTTCCCTACCGCGTCGCCGGCACACTGCTGCTCCTTTACGCTCAACCGCTCGTCAAGATCGCTGCATTGCAGACCACGGCCATTGTGCTCACACCACATGAGACACGGATATCCCTTGGGGCTGAGCCCGTTCCGGTCCCTGAACCCTTCGCCGGCATGCTCAAGGATCACCTGCGCAGCCGGCCCAACCTGCGAACCGCCGGCGGAATGGCCGCCACACCGTGGCTATTCCCGGGCAACTATCCCGGAAAGCACCTGGATCCCCAAACCATGATGCTCAGG
Organism: Mycobacterium sp.; assembly: GCA_035515675.1. Taxonomy (GTDB): domain Bacteria; phylum Actinomycetota; class Actinomycetes; order Mycobacteriales; family Mycobacteriaceae; genus Mycobacterium. The sequence continues at coordinate 24,029 of DATJBA010000275.1, read as the reverse complement.
TTGCGCAATCGGGGCATCAACCTGCTCGGCGCACGCAACTCCGCGCTGCGCAGCCTCGTCACCGATATACCCCCTCCGGTCGTGGCCAACCTTTTGGGCTACAGCAACAACTGCACGCAGCGCCATGCACAACTAGCGGCTCAACCTTGGTCGCGCTACGTCACGTAGTGGTTGTGAGCGGTATTTCCATCAGATGAATCGATCAGCGGGGCACGGCTAGCCGGCGCGCAGTGCGATCCCCTCGATCAGCATCCGCAGGCCACCGTCGAAGTCGTCCTCGACAGACGTCCGCGCGGCCACCTTCGACAGTGCCTCCACGTGGGGGAAGTCGGCGCCTGCGACGGCACCGATGCGGGCCGCCGCCTCGGAGGAGCCCCCCGTCAGCGGCCCAGCAAGCTCGGCTTGCGCCGCACCCGTCACAAGGGCGAGCACGGCATGGAACGCCGAGAGTCGCTCGGCGTCAGGCAGTCCCGCACGGCCGAGCGCGGCGATGAGGGCGTCGGCGATGGCGAAGCCGGTCGCGGAGGACATCCGGCGGGTCAGCACCAGGGGGATGGCTGCGGGATGAGCCCGTACCGCCCGCCACATCGCGGTGGCAACCGCGCGCACGTCGCATCGCCAGTCATCGGTGGGCCCCGGCACCGTCACGCCCGCGACCACGGCGGCGACGACGAGCTCCTCGAGACCTTCCTTGTCGGCGACGTAGTTGTACATCGTCATCGGGCCGGTGCCCAGCGCCGCGGCCAGCGAGCGCATGCTGAGCGCGTCGAGTCCAGACTGGTCGACGATTTCCAGTGCGGCGACGGCGATCTCGTCAACGGTAAATCGTGCCCGCATACCTCAACTCCGCTCGTCGGCGAACGGGCACTCGGCCCTTGACAAGTACATCGTACGTCTGCAAGTGTAGAGACATACGTACATTGTACTTATTGAGGAGGTGCCGATGACGGCCACGATTCCGACCGCAGCCATCGATTTCCATTCCGATGGGACCCGCTGCGCTGCCTGGTTGACGCTTCCCGAGGGCGAGGGCCCCCATCCCGCCGTCGTGCTGGTCCACGGCCTCGGCGCAACCCACGACATGATGCTGGGACAGTACGAGCAGCACTTCGCGGCGGCGGGCATCGCCACGTTGGCCTTCGATTATCGCTACACCGGAGCCTCGGACGGCGAACCGCGCCAACACATCTCGATGGCCGCCCAGCGCGAGGATGTAGCTGCTGCCCTGGACTACCTGACAACGCAGCCCAAAATCGATGCGGCCCGGCTGGGGTTGTGGGGCACGAGCCTCGGCGGCATGAACGTCGTCCGGGTGGCCGCCACCCGCTGCGACATCGCCGCCGCGGTGGTCCAGTGTCCGATCGTGCACGGGCCCGGCGCGGCCCGCAGCCTTGGATTACTCGGCCCGCTACGGCTCACCCCCGCCATCGTCGAAGACATCCTGCGGACCATGACCCATCGCGGCCGACGCTACGTGCCGATCGTCGGGCCACCCGGCAGTCTCGCGATGGTGACCGCCGACGGCGCCGAAGCCGGGTGGAATTCGACGGTTCCGAACGGCGGGCGGTTCGACAACCGCATCGCCGCCGCCGATGCAGTGGCGATGGTGGTGACATCGGCGCTGAGGCAGGCCCGCTTGGTGTCCGCGCCGCTACTGGTCTGCGTGTGCGACCGCGAGAACCTCATGAACCCGCGATACGCGGAACTGCTCGCGCAGCGCGCACCCCACGGCGTCACCCACCACTACGACTCCGACCACTTCGCGATCTATCACCCGCCGCTGGTGAGCCGAGCGCTCGCCGACCAGACTGCATTCCTCTGCGAGCACTTCGATGTCGATGTCGCCGCGTGACCGCCTGCGTGCCAACGACCGTCGCTTCCTCGGCGTGGCGGCCACACTGAGCGACGAGGACTGGGCGGCACCCAGCCTCTGCGACCAGTGGAATAACCACGAGGTGCTCGCCCACCTGGTCATCGGCTACAGCGGCGCCCTGACGTCGTTGGCGGCCGAACTGGTCCGGCACGCCGGCGCATTCGACCCCGCCAACGCCGACCTGGCCCGCTCGCTGGCGGCGCACAAGAGCCCCGCAGAACTGCTCGACGACTTCGCACGACTTATCGACCGACCTACGGGCACGGGTCGGTACTTCCCGCGTCGCCTCCTGCTCGGCGACCACATCACCCACGAACTCGACATGCTGTACGCGCTGGACCGCAGCCCGGCGATCCCGTCCGATCCGCTAATCGCCGTGCTGAACATCCAAGTGGCGCTGCCAAATCCGTTCGTGCCCGCTTATCGAAACAGCCGTGGCCTTCGCCTGATCGCCACCGACGCCGATTGGACGCACGGCGAACGAGGACCGGAGGTGTCCGGTCGCGCCGCCGAACTTGTCTCGGTGTTGGGTAACCGGCCGAGGATCGTCGCTCGACTGGAGGGCGACGGCGTCGCGGAGTTGACGGCGCGGGTGCTCAGCCGCCAGACCCGTACGGGCGCGGGAAGCTAAGCCTCGGGATGCAGGCTGACGCTGTGCGGGCCGTACCAGCTGCGTGCCTTCCCGCCATTTGGGCTCCTCGGCCCGCTGCAAGCGAGTGCGTCGCCGACAAGCCAGCAAACGCCGCTCCCGAGTCGATTCGATTTCTCCGCCAGGCGGACAGCTGCCGGCCCTATCACCTGGGCGAGACGTCGGTCATTCGCTCCCCTACGCCCTCAGGGCTCCACCGTGGGCGAATACGACGGATTCGAATATGCAGGGTTACCGGTAATATTTCGATGGACAAGTTCGGAGGCGACAACACGGGTGCTGAGCGTGAAAAAGCGCCGTTAATATTCGTCGGGTGCGGGCCCTACCAGGAGCTGGCGGATGATTGGGGCAACCCAGCGGCTGAGCTCGTCGCGGCTGAGGTTGGCCACCGGTGGGTTGGCCAGGATGTATCGGGTGGTGGCAAGCCCGATGATGAAGGCGCCCATTAGTCCGATCCGCTGTTGGGGATGGTCTTTGGTGGCGGTGATGAGTTTGGGCGCCACCTGGGTGGCGAAGACCTGCCGCAGCGTGTCGGCCGCGGTCTGGCTGGTCATCGCCGCCCGCAAGAGCGCCACAAATGTCTCGTCCTCTTCCCAGACGGCGAAAAACCGCCGGAACAGGATGGCGGGGATCTGGTCGGGGTCGACGCCGGAGAGGTCTGGCAGGTCAATTTTGAAGTCGGCGGCCTCCGCGAACAGGTCCTGCTTGCTGCCGAAGTAATGGATCACCAGTGCGGCGTCCACGCCGACGTCGGCGGCGATAGCGCGCAGGGTGGTGCGTTCGTAGCCGTCAGCGCCGAAGCGGCGGCGCGCCGCGGTGAGGATGTCGGCGCGGGTCTGGGCGGCGTTGCGGGGGCGTATCGTCGTCATACCAGAAACTCCAGTCATCAACTGTTGGCTTGCTGCATAACGTCGGCGTAAAGCGTCAAGTCACCAGTAATCGGCAAAAGTCATCAATTGATTAGCCAGGGGCCCCGGAGGGGTGATCCCATCTCGGCTGTTACCACCTACCTGATGAGTAGTCGCGACCGAATCGTGGATCACGACGGTGCCGGCCCAACCAATAGCTGCCGAATGACCGGGCCAGCCCAGCGGCTGAGCTCGTCGCGACTGAGGTTGGCCACCGGTGGATTCGTGAGGACCATTCTGGTGGTGGCAAGCCCGATGATGAACGCATCCGTCAAGCCGATCCGCTGTTGGGGATGGTCTGGGGTGGCGACGTTCAATATGGGCGCCACATGGTTGGCGAGCGCCTGGCAGAGGGTATCCGCTGCGATCCGGCTCGTCATCGCCGCCCGCAACAGCGCTAGGAACGTGTGGTCCTCCTCCCACACCGCGAAGTACCGCGGCAACAGCATGCCCGCGATCTCCTCGGGATCGACGCCCGACAGGTCTGGCAGCTCGATCGTGAATTCGGTAGCTGTCGCGAACAAGTCCTGCTTGCTGCCGAAATAGCGGATCACCAGCGCCGCATCCACGCCGACGTCGGCCGCGATGGCGCGCAAGGTGGTGCGTTCGTAGCCGTCGGCTGAAAAGCGGCGGCGCGCCGCCGAGAGGATGTCGGCGCGGGTCTGGGCGGCGTTGCGAGGCCGTTTGGTAGCCATACCAAAACTCTATGTCAGCCACCGTTGACTTGTGCGGAATCGCCGCGTATGGTCGAAGTCATCAGTTGTTGAAAAAAGTCATCAATTGTTGAAAGTCGGAAGGCTGGTGGTTCCATGACTAGGCAGCATCGGGTGGTTCACCGGATCGTTGAGCCTCTCGCGGCGATCCGCCACCCCCGCCGGTTCCCCAGCAGGCAAACCAGCCAGCGCACCGATCACGTTCGCGAACAGAGCAGCCCGATGAGCGCATGCATCGACACCGACACCCTCACCTGGTCCATTGCACGAACCAGCACCTGCGACGTACCCGGCTGCTGGCGCCAGCCTGTCATCATGGCGGGCGGCCGATGCCACCAGGGGTTCTGTGATGTGCACCTGGGCCCCGCCGCCGACCTGGCGCGGCAGTTCCCGACTTTCCCGGGCTGGTACCGCGTCGATCGCGTCAACTCCAGCAGCAACGGTCAGGTCACCGTGACTGTCCACCCGCTCGCCAGCTAGCCCGAACCAGCCGGATGGCCTGGATGGGAGGAGCACCAAATGTCAACGCCGACCGTCAAGCTGATCGACATCACTAGCGATCTGTCCGCACACCCCACCAGCGCGGATCGCGACTCGCAGTTCGTCGGCACCGGCAGGGGTGCGAAGCCGGCAGTAAACACCCGGAAGCCAGCTGCGGCTAGCAGCGAAAGCCCGGGTTTGTATCGGGGAGACGTGCTGCCTCGGATCGCACGGCTCGCGATCGCCGCGCCATGGCGGATCCTTGCCATCGCGGTGCTGGTGCTGGTGGCCGCGGGCGTTGTCGGCATCCCGGTCGCCAAGAGCCTGTCGGCCGGCGGCTTTCAGGACCCGACCTCGGAATCGGCCAGGGCGACGCGGCTGCTGACCGACAAGTTCAGCCAGGGCGACATGCAGCTGATGTTCGTCGTGTCCTCGCCGCACGGTTTCGACAACGCGGCGGCCCGCGCGGTGGGCATCCAGATCGCCGATCAGCTGCGCCGGTCTCCGCATGTGGCGGGCGTGAGCTCGGCGTGGACCTCGCCACCGGCGGCAGCGGCCGCGCTGGTCAGCAAGGACGGTAAGTCCGGGCTGATCGTCGCGGGCATCAGCGGCGAGGAGAACAAGGCGCAAGACTATGCCCGGTCGCTGTCTGATCGGTTGGCGCACGACCGCGACGGGGTCACCGTGCGGCCGGGCGGGGTCGCGATGGTCAATGCCCAGATCACCGAGCAGGCGCAGCGCGACGTGCTGGTGATGGAGTCGATCGCGATTCCGCTCAGCTTCATCGTGTTGGTCTGGGTGTTCGGCGGACTGCTGGCGGCCGCGTTGCCGGTGGCGATCGGGGCGGTGGCGATTCTGGGCTCGCTGGCGGTGCTGCGCGTGCTCACGCTGGCCACCCCTGTGTCGATCTTTGCCCTCAACCTGACCACCGCATTGGGTCTGGCACTGGCGATTGACTACACGCTGCTGATCATCACCCGGTTCCGCGACGAGCGGGCCGGCGGCGCCAGCCGCGATGATGCGCTGATACGCACCATGGCCACAGCGGGCCGCACGGTGTTGTTCTCCGCCACCACCGTCATCTTGTCGATGGCCGCGATGATTTTGTTTCCGATGTACTTCTTGAAGTCGTTCGGGTATACGGGTATCGCCACGGTCGCCTTCACCGCGATCGCCGCCGTGGTCGTGACACCCGCGGCCATCGTGTTGCTCGGCGACCGTGTGGATGCGCTGGATGTGCGCCGGCTGACCCGGCGCCTGCTCGGGCGGCCCGAACCGGCTCGTAGTCCGATCGCGCTGGGGGTACCACCCGCTTGCGGGGGAGAGTTCTGGTATCGCTCCACGAAGTTCGTGATCCGTCACGCCATTCCGATGGGGTTGGCGGTGGTTGCGCTTTTGGTACTGCTCGGTGCGCCGTTCCTTTCGGTGCGCTGGGGTATGCCCGATGACCGCGTGCTGCCGCGCTCGGCGTCGGCTCGCCAGGTCGGCGACCAACTGCGCAGCGACTTCGCCAACGACTCCGCGACCGCGGTGAGCGTGGTCATCCCCGACACCAGCGGCGTGTCCGAGCGCGCAATGGCGCGATACGCGGCCGAGTTATCGCGCGTGCCCGACGTTTTGGCGGTATCGGCCCCGATGGGCAGCTTCGTCGCCGGGACCCCGGTCGGACCCCCCTCAGCGCCGACCGGCGTGGCAGGCGGCAGCGTCTTTCTCACCGTCAATAGCACGGCCCCGTTGTTTTCCGACCGCTCGGAGGTTCAGCTGCGCCGCCTGCACGCGGTGGCCCGCCCGGACGGCAGGCCGGTCGAGTTGACCGGCACCGCCCAGATCAATCGAGACAGCATCAACGCGATCACGTCGCGGCTGCCGCTGGTGCTGGGACTGATCGCAGTGATCACGTTCGGGCTGCTGTTTCTGCTGACCGGCAGCGTGGTGCTACCGCTGAAAGCCCTGCTGCTCAATGTGCTTTCGCTGAGCGCCGCGTTTGGTGCCATGGTGTGGATCTTTCAGGACGGGCATCTGGGCGGCTTGGGAACGACGTCCACCGGGACGCTGGTCGCCAATATGCCGGTGCTGCTGTTCTGCATCGCCTTCGGCTTGTCGATGGACTACGAGGTCTTCGTGGTTTCCCGGATCCGTGAATTCTGGCTCGCATCAAGACGAACCCGCGCCGACAACGACGAGAGCGTCGCGCTGGGCGTGGCACGCACCGGTCGGGTGGTCACGGCGGCCGCGCTGGTGATGTCGATCTCTTTCGCTGCGCTGATCGCCGCGCATGTGTCGTTTATGCGGATGTTCGCGGTAGGCCTGACGCTGGCCGTGCTGGCCGACGCCACGTTGGTGCGCATGGTCGTGGTACCGGCGTTCATGCATGCGCTGGCCCGCTGGAACTGGTCGGCGCCCAAACCGCTGGCGCGGCTTCAGGAACGCCTGGCCGTCAGCGACGGTGACGCCCCTGTCAAATCAAAGCAGCCGTACGGGCGGCACCGACTGTCAACGGCGACAACGGCTCCGGCAAGAGACAAGGAGAAACATGATGGCAACCGTGGGCGAGGTCTTCACCGGCGATACGGCGCGACGCCGGCGTGGGCCTTCGATTGAACTGCCCCGCACCGCTGCTCGTGCTCATAGCGTGGGTGCAGGAAGTGTAATCGCGAGCGTGCAGGGAGCACTGCCAGGGCATCGCTACAGCCAGCAAGAGATCACCGAATCCTTTGTGAGCTTTCCAGGTTTCGAGGCCTTCGAAGATATCGTCCGGAAACTGCATGCAAGTTCTAAGGTCGACAGTCGCTACCTGGTACGGCCACTCGAGGATTACCCGTCGTTGACCGATTTCGGCCAGGCCAATGACAGCTTCATCGAAAACGCAGTAGAGCTCGGCTGTGCGGCGCTGGCGGGTGCGCTCGACGAGGCGGGGCTACAGCCGCCGGACGTCGACCTCATCATCTCGACGACCGTCACCGGCGTTGCGGTGCCTTCGCTGGATGCTCGCATCGCGGCGCGCCTGGGGCTGCGCCCGGACGTACGACGCGTGCCGATCTTCGGCCTGGGCTGCGTCGCGGGAGCCGCGGGGGTGGCCCGACTGAACGACTATCTGCGCGGTGCGCCCGACGATGTCGCGGTCTTGGTTTCGGTGGAGCTGTGTTCGCTTACCTACCCCGCGGCCGAGCCGTCCATGGCGACGCTGGTAGGTAGCGCACTGTTCGGCGATGGAGCCGCGGCGGTGGTCGCGGTCGGCGAACGCCGCGCCGAACAAATCGGCGCGGGCGGGCCCGACATCCTCGATTCGCGCAGCCATCTCTACCCCGACTCGCTGCGCACCATGGGCTGGGACGTCGGTTCCTCCGGATTCCGGCTGATCCTGGCTCCGGATTTACCGGCCATCATCGAGCGGTACCTGGCCGGCGATGTCGCTGCCTTCCTCGCGGCCCACGGTCTGGATATCCCTGACGTCGACACCTGGGTGAGCCATCCGGGCGGCCCCAAGATTATCGACTCGATCGTCGAGACCCTCGGCCTGCCCGACGACGCGCTCGAGCTGACGTGGCGTTCGTTGAGCGAGGTCGGCAACCTCTCGTCGGCATCGGTACTGCACGTATTGCGCGACACGATTGCCAAGCGCCCGCCGACTGGCAGCCCGGGGGTGATGATCGCGATGGGTCCCGGATTCTGTTCCGAACTCGTGCTACTGCGCTGGCACTGATTCAGCGGCGATTCAGATGGTCTGGTATGTGCTGCTGATCGGCATGGTCGCTGTCGAGAGACTGGCCGAACTCATTGTCGCCGAACGCAATCGTGGCTGGAGCCTCGCCCACGGTAGCGTCGAGTTCGGGGCGCGGCATTACCCGCCGATGGTCATGCTGCACATGGGTCTACTGGTTGGATGCCTGGTGGAGGCGATCGCCTGGCAGCGGCCGTTCATTCCTTCGCTTGGCTGGCCCATGCTGGCGATCGTGCTGGCCGCGCAGAGCTTGCGCTGGTGGTGCATCGCGACTTTGGGCCGACAATGGAACACCCGCGTCATCGTCGTGCCGGGCGCGGGACGCGTCACTGCGGGTCCTTACCGTTTTCTGTCGCACCCGAACTACGTCGCCGTCGTCGCGGAGGGGGTGGCACTGCCGTTGGTGCACACCGCGTGGATGACGGCGTTGGCGTTTTCGGCGCTGAACGCGGCCCTACTGACAACACGGATCAAAGTCGAAAACGCCGCGCTGGCGAGGCTCGCGTGATTGACCTGCTTGTCGTCGGCGGTGGCCCGGCCGGACTGGCCACCGCAGTGCACGGCGCCCGGGCGGGACTGGAGGTCGTCGTCGTTGAACGGCGCAGCGGACCGATCGACAAGGCCTGCGGTGAAGGGCTGATGCCACATACTGTGCGGCATCTGCACCGCCTGGGCGTGCAGGCGCCGGGCAAGCCATTCCGTGGGATCAGCTACCTGGGCGGCAACCGGCGGGTGGATGCGCCGTTCAAGTGCGGCACTGGGCGTGGCGTACGTAGGACCGCGTTGCATGCTGCACTTCTGGACGCTGCTACCAGCGTGGGCGTGCGAATCGTCCACGAGGACGTGGGCGATGTAAGCCAGGATGAGACGGCGGTGCAAGCGGGGCGGCGACGGGCACGCTACCTCGCCGCAGCCGACGGGCTGCACTCGCCTATTCGGCAATCCTTCGGCCTGGCGCGGCCAAGCGCGGGTCCGCGGCGGTGGGGCATTCGTCGGCATGTGCAGATCGCGCCGTGGTCTGACTATGTCGAGGTGCATTGGGCCGCCGGCGCCGAGGCGTACGTGACGCCCGTCGCGGACGACTGTGTGGGCATAGCGGTGCTGACTTCCCGCCGCGGTGGATTCGACAGCCACCTCAGCGAATTCCCCGCCCTCGAGGAGCGAGTGCACGGCCGTCCGCACGGCCCAGATCGAGCCGCCGGCCCGTTGCGGCAGAAGGTTTCGAGCCGGACGGCTGGGCGGGTGCTGCTGGTCGGTGATGCGGCGGGTTACGTCGACGCGCTGACAGGCGAGGGCCTGGGCTTGGCGTTCGGTGCCGCGGAATTACTGGTGAACTGTGTTATCGCAGACCGGCCCGGAGACTATGACCGCCAGTGGCGCCAGATGACACGGCGCTATCGACTTCTGACTGCGGCCCTACTTCGTGCAAGCGCATCCGCGCCGTTTCGCTCACGCATCGTGCCGGCTGCACGGGCGCTGCCCAACGTCTTTGTGGAAGCCGTCAATCTGCTTGCTCAATAAGCCTCCAGGCGCGCTGTAAGCGGTTAGTACCGACTCGCCCACCGCCATCGAGGACCGCGTCGCCGACATCGGTCCCGAGCGCCTGGCCAGCATCATCTACACCTCGGGCACGACGGGGAGGCCCAAGGGTGCCGCTGACTCACGGGGCCTGGACCTACACCGCGGCGGCCATCGACGCCCTTCATCTCGCCGGTCCCGAGGACCTGAACTTCCTGTGGCTGCCGCTGGCCCACGCCTTCGGCAAGGTGATGCTGGCGCTGGCGTTGCTGATGGGCTTCCGCACGGCGATCGACGGCCGTGTCGACAAGATCATCGACAATCTCGAGACATTGCGTCCAACCGTCATGGGTGCGGTGCCCCGCATCTTTGAGAAGGCACATGCCGCGATCGAGGACATGCCGCCGAGCAAGCGGCGTGAAGAAGAGGGTCTTCGACTGGGCGATCGGCGTGGGCCGCAAGGTCTCCGGGGAACGACAAGCCGGCCACCGGCCGTCGTGGCCGCTGGCGATCCAGTACAAGATCGCCGACCGGCGGTGTTCTCCACGATCCGCGAGCGGCTTGGCGGCCGGCTGCGGTTGTTCGTCTCTGCCGCCGCGCCACTGGATCGCGACGTCGCGGAGTGGTTCCGACGCCATCGGGATAAAGGTGCTCGAAGGCTACGGGCTGACCGAGACGTCGGCCGCGTCGTTTATGAAATTGCCCGAGGCATACCGGTTGGGCACGGTTGGCTGGCCGTTCCCCTAAACCGAGGTGAAGATCGCCGCTGACGGCGAAATCCTGCTCAAAGGCCCGGGTGTGATGACCGCCTACCACCACCTGCCAGACGCCACCACCGGAAGCGCTCGACCAGGACGGCTGGTTCCACACCGACGACATCGGGGAGATCGACGCCGATGGCTTCCTGCGGGTGACCGACCGCAATAAGGACATGTTCAAGACATCGCAGGGCAAGTACGTGGCGCCCTCGGCGATTGCGGCCACCTTCAAGGGGCTCTGCCCATACGTCGGTGAGCTGGTTGCGTGCGGCGAGGGCCGGCCGTACTGCGTCGCGCTGGTGAGTTTGGACCGCGAGGCGATCACCGGATGGGCCGGCAAGCAGGGCATGGCGGGAATGTCCTTCGCCGAGATCGCCCATGACGAGAGAACACGGGCACTCATCAGCGGCTACATCGACGAGTTGAACCGGCACCTCAACCGCTGGGAGCAGATGCAGATTAAGAAATTCGCGATCATCGATCGCGAGCTGTCGATCGAGTCCGGGGACCTGACACGAGCTTGAAGCTGAAGAGAAAGGTCGTCATGGAGAAGTTCGCGGACGTTCTGGCGGCCCTCTACTCGTAGCAGCGGCTACAGACGACTGGCGGCGAAGGTCCGGCTCCCCCACACCTCTAATTCGTCACCGTGATAATTCATCACTGTGACGATTAGATACGGCCAGGATGCTCGATTATCCCCGACTCGCTCGGCGGTCATGCAGTCGAGCCCGCCCGATCCCAGTGAGTTCGCGGCGCAGCGCCCCCCGGTCGCGCCGGCGCCGGGCACGCACGGCCCGCTGGTGGTCAGCTTTCCCGGTAGGTAGCCGCCATGCGCCAGTCCAGGCAGACACTCCCGCCTTCTTCGCGACCTGAGCCATGGCGACCTACTTTCTGATAGCCGGGCTCTCAAGCGTCGGCCCGTCGACGTTGACCTCGTTGGTTGAACACCTGCCAATAAGTTCGTGTTCCAGTACAGCTGGCCGTTGAGGACCTCCGCCTGTTGGAAACCATCTTTCGACTCTATTCAGCGAGGCGTATCGCCGGATCTGCTGGTCTGTGACGGCTGATCAGTGCCGAAAAGGAAAGAACTGTGTGAATTCAAAAGAAGTGGTCGAGAAATTTATCGCGGCATGGAACGGACACGACACCGATGCTACGGCTGCCTTGCTTGACCCAGACTTCGTCTACGTCTACTCCACACCCGGTTTGGTGAACCAAGGAGTTGAGTCGCTGGACAAAGACGGAATGCTCAAGCGCGTGTGGGCGATCACCCAGACCGCGCTCCCGGATTGCCATGTAGAACCCACAAACATCATCACCGAAGGTGACCAGGTGGTAGTCGAAGAAATCGAAACGGACACGATGAAGAACCCCGCCGTATTGCCGGCTGGCACCATTCCGCAACGAATCGTTCCTACCGGGTGCCGTACGCCTTCTTCTTCAAGGTCAATGCGAAGGGATTGATCACGGCGATGCGGGTCTACACCGATACCTGGCAGGTCATGAGCCAACTCGGAATATCAGCTGAAGTGATGTATCCGCGGCATTCCCCGATCTGCGCATGAGAGTCGACGGCATCGTGTGCGACGGACAAGAACACCCGATTGGGTGAGGCAGCACCTCATGCGTTCGAATGACGTTGCGGCCGAGGCACTGCAGGAGTTGGCTGATCTGATTGCCATCTCCGGTGGCGATCCGTACCGGGTGCGTTCTTACGAGAAAACGGCCCGTTCGGTCGCCGGTTACCCCCTCGAGCTCGACACTCTCGACCGGAAAGGTTTGATGGCGATCCCGGCGGTCGGTGCGCACATCGCCGACAAGCTGCTCGAGTTCCGCAAAACCGGCCGCATGACCGCTCTTGAGGAACTGCACGCCCAGCTGCCCGCGGGTCTGCGCGCTCTGCTGGGGATCCCCGGACTCGGACCGAAGCGGGCCCATCAGGTCTATGTGGAGCTGGGCATATCGTCGATGCCCGAGCTCCTAAACGCGTTGCACAACGAACAGCTGCGCAACCTGAAAGGCTGGGGCGAGACCAGCGAACGCAACCTGGCCCGCGCGATTCACCAGATGCAGGAAGTCGGTGGGCGCATGCCGCTGGCAACCGCTCTCGATATCGCCGAAGATCTGGTCGCGCGGATCGCCGCACTGCCGCAGGTGAGCCGAGTCGACTACGCGGGATCACTACGGCGAATGCGCGACACTGTCGGCGATATCGACCTGTTGGTGGCAGCAGACGAGGACCCGGCATCGGTGATGGACCACTTCTGCACCATGCCGTTAGTGGATCGCGTGCTGGCGCACGGCCCCACCAAATCTTCCATGGTGACAACAAAGGGCATCCAGGTGGACCTGCGGGTTGTATCTGCTGCGGTCTGGGGTGCGGCGCTGCAATACTTCACCGGCTCGAAAGCGCACAACATCCGCATCCGCGAATTGGCTGTGCGGGCCGGGCTGAAGTTGTCCGAGTACGGGCTGTTCCGAGTCGGCAACGGCCAGTTATTGGCATCGGCAGAGGAAGCTGAAATCTACGCAAAACTCGGGCTGCCGTGGATCCCACCGACTCTGCGCGAAGACCGCGGAGAAGTCGAAGCCGCGCTGGATGGTCATCTCCCCGACCTGGTGGAGGTGGCCAACATCGTCGGCGACCTCCATGTGCACACCAATCTCACCGATGGCCTGGCCAGCCTGGATGACATGGTCGCCGCCGCTTCCCGCCGCGGATATCGTTACTGCGCCATCACCGATCACGCTCCGCTGCTGGCGATGCAACGGATGACCCGTGACAAGGCCCTTCAACAACGCAGCGAGCTGCCTGAGCTGTCTCGCCGTCACGGTGTCGAGTTGTTGCACGGCTCCGAACTCAATATCGCCGCCGACGGCTCCCTGGACTGGGACGACGACTTCCTCGCCGGCTTTGACGTTCTGGTTGCTTCGGTGCATTCCGATTTCGATCAGAGCCGCGAGGAGATGACCCGGCGCCTCCTCACTGCCATCGAGCACCCCTACGTCAACATCATCGGCCATCCGACCACTCGTGTCCTAAGTCGTCGTCCGCCGGTCGATTTCGACGTCGATGCCGTGTTCGCAGCTGCCGCGCGCACCCAAACCGCCCTGGAAATCAACGCCTTCCCGGACCGGTTGGACCTCAGCGACGAACTCGCGCGCCGTGCACGCGAACATGGCGTTATGTTCGCGATCGACACCGATGCCCACGCAGTGCCTCATCTCGACTACATCCGTTACGGCGTCGCCGTCGCCCAACGGGGCTGGGTATCAGCCGACGAGGTGATCAACACCTGGCCCCTGGACCGGCTGCGCGGATTCCTCTCAAAGAAACGCCGACTCGCCCACGACCTGTCCACTGCGCACCACCGCGCCGCCTCCCAGCCCCATTGAGCAATCGTTACTCTTCGTCTTCGATGATGTGAACCGCGGCTTCCTCGGCAGATGCTGCGCCTCCGCTGATGCCGACGTCCTCAGCGACCAATTCCGCCTCGGCGTCTTCGCCAAATCCCCAGTCCGGCGCCACAAGTCGACCTGCTCGCGTGCGGCCAACCTCACCTCGCTGAGGAAATTCGGCTTCGCGCTCGGATTCGTCAGAGCGTTGCTGCTCGGCTTCGTCGAACAAGACGTTGATTCGCGAGGCAGGATCCGGCTCTTCCTCCGCGAGCATCTGATCCATGCTTTCAGACGGGCCGAATGCGCCACGTGCATACAGTCGCTCGGGCGGCGAATACCCCTCGTCGAGCATGTCGTCGATACCGCGGTCGATGAGGGTGTCCTGTGGCTGAAGCTGATTGTCATCCTCGCCGCTGTATTCGCCTGCCGCCGGCCCGGTGCCACCATAGGGCGTAGTCATGATGTGCTAGCCAAATTGTCGAGGTAAGCCGCGACGGTCGATGTCTCGCGCTGTCGCACACACGTTGCTCCGGCATGCATGGTGTCGCGGGCCGTGGTCATTGTTCACTCCTGAATCGTGATGGTGCTGCGGCTCTCGGGCAGTCCAAACATAAAGACGGGGATGCTGAGGGCCTAGGGCCATTCGTCCCTTCGGCCGACGACATTGGACCGGCGACCCGCCAAGCCCTTAATACCGTCCCCACTCGGCTAGCTTCGCGGAACGTGCTCGCCAGGCCGTGGACATTCACCAGGCACATGAATAAATACTGCGCCATCTTCGGCTGTCGCGGCTTGGCCACGGCGATGGGCAGTCACATAGAGCCATCCCGGTCCGATGGTCTGATTGCAGAGGGCACACTGCGGGTCGGCGACCATAGCTCCTCACTTCCCTGGGCTCACTATCTCAGCCATCATTCTCCGCATCTTCCATACCATCAGAGAGCCGCTATGAAGAAACAACGTAGTCGGCGCATGGTGGCACGCTGCCGCGGGCGCCGTTGACGATGCGCCGACGATTGCGCCGGTCCGAATCGCGCAGTCTCGCGAGCTGGTAGCGTCGCGCACGTGACCAGCCTGACGTTGACCCTGCCAGAGACAGTCGACGTCAACGAACTGGAAAGTGAAATCGTGACAGCCGTTGCGGACAGGCTCAGGGATGACCACGGATATCAGTTGATGGCAGAGGTCAGACCCAGTGCCTCGGGAACCGCAACCGAGTATCCGTTACACCCGACCAGCAGCATCGTCGCTGATAGGAAGCCGGGCGGACTGACGGTCAAGCTCAAAGGCGTCAGCGTTGACGCAAATGACCTCTTCACGGGGTTGAGCAGCGAGCTCGAGCAGCGGCATGAAGGGCTTCGCGCCGCGATCGGCTGAACTCCGCGGGTGAGAAGTAGTTTTGAGCACGCATGCCTCACCGGGTCAGCCCTATCCCGTGAATCTGCACGTGTCCGGCGTCCACGGTTGGACGCGCGCCGAACTGGGTGACAAGCCACAGATTGCTCGCGAGATGCGCACTGGCACGCGGCACGGTGTAGCGCGATATCCCACGAGCCAACGCGCAAAATAGCACGAGTTGATCGGCGAGATGACGGTCCACCGTCGCTCGACTGCGCACGTCCTCTAGGAATGTCGTCGCAACGAAGCGGCCTATCTGCTCCGACGATCGGCCAAGCTTTCCTGCCCGGTCGGCGCCGAACCAGCTTCCGGTGCCGCTCTTCGCCCAAATCGCCAGACACGCGCCCGCATGCGCTGCGGTCTCATCGTCCACCCGGTCGATGACGCATGCCATGCCCGCATGGCGAACCTGCGCCTGGCACGTCGATGCCATGCGCTCGCTCACCCGTTGTCCAGCCAGGTGGCTGGCTAAGGCAATGCCATGCACGTCGAAAACCTGACCGGCGGCGCTGAGTACCAACGCGTCGAGGCCTTGACGCCTGGGGATCACGATCATCTCGATGACACCGCCGCCTCCCGGCACATAGCCCGGGCGGGTGACGCCCAATGACAAATCCACGCCCATCGAGCCGACCAGCGGGGCCAGCACATGATGCATATGGAACGGCGACGGGGCGAAGTCTTGGAATAACCCACCCGTGATTCGCGCCCGGACCGGCTCGGCGGCGAAGCATGCCACCGGCAGCACGCTCAAAGCCAGCATGGTGGCCGAGCCCGCGGTCCCGATGTCCCATTCGAAGCTGCCGCCCCGGATATTCGGCCCGGGGATGAAGTCCACTGTGCGGCTGCCGACTTCGACACCCTCGACCGTGGCCCCACAGAGGTCCGCGCACGCATGTACACCCGTCACGTGCTGAGGTCGCAGCCCGGGCTTGGAGCGTTTCTGCCTCGCATTGATGATGCGGACGGGCTTGCCGCACAGTGCAGCCAGAGCCACCGCGTAACGGACGATCGTGCCGCTGCCTGACATGCGCGCGCCATCAATGGTGAGCATCAGCGTTCCCAGTTGCCGGCTGCGTCGGCTCGGTTATCCCGTTCTCGACGCTCTTGATGAATCCGCTCGCGACGTGTCCGGTTACGTCGATGCACTGCTCGCGGTTCATAAGTGCCCCCCGAATCCCCCGCGCTCCCGACCGGTGCAGTCGGTCGTGCGCTGGGCCCTCACTAGGAAACCAAGCGCGGTCGTGATACATCGCCGGTAGTCGGGAGTGCGGCGATCCCGGCTCGAGACCGCTATCGCGTAGGTATCGGCGAGTCCTTCAAGCGCGCAGGCAGCCTGCACGCAGGCCTGCTCTTCTGGCCTGTGCGCCACGCGAGCATAGAAGCCGCCCTGGATGATTCGGTCCTGCAGCTCGAATAGGAAGCCGCGAGCAAGATCTTTGACCTCGGGCCTCGACGTGGCCCCGACAAGCTGACGGCCCGCTTGCGACTGCCAGTTGGCGAAGAAGACCATGGCGTCGGGGTCGACCCGCCCCCGATCGTAGTAGTCGTGCTTGTAGTAGCCGAACCCGCGTTCCACGCTGTCAAGGTAGCGAGAATCCCTGGTCAGGCGGTGGGCCTCGAGAAGCGCGAGCATCGCCTCAGCGGGATACAGCTCCTCGCCGCTGTCCGGTGCGGTATCGAAGAAGACCCTGTAGGAACCGTCCTGTCGCTGCTGGCGGAGGATGCCGTCTGCGAGTGGTGCGAGTCGCTGCACCTTATCGGGAAGATCCGAACGGCCAGGGCAAGAGTCAGGAAGGAGCTGTGGGTGATGGACGAACGCACTCCCGCTGGCGCCACGATCGCGTAGCCGTCGCGGCCGACGATCTGTTGGTCGAAGTGTGCGAGCGAACACCGGATCAGGTCCCAGAGGTCGTCGCGCCCGAGAAACGCGCTCAGGACCTCCACGTCCCACACCGCGGCTATATCGCGAATGGGCTCGCCGTCGCCGATCCCGAGATCGTCCTGCGGATCGTAGAGGAAGGCCAAGCCGGTGCCCGGCCGGCCCGCCACGCTGACCGACGACCAGCTGGCGCGGCCGCGAGACATCTTGGCGAGCAAGGATCCACGGCAGTTGCAGTTCGACTTCGGGCTGTGGACCCGCGACATGATCGCGATCGTCGTGGAACGCGAGTTCGGTGTCCGGCTGCACAGGACCACCATCGGTCGGATCCTGCGCCAACTCGGGTTCTCTCCCCAGCGCCCGTTGCGCCGGGCCTGGCAGCAGGATCGCGAGGCCGTGCGGAGGTGCACACCACCGGCGCCCGGCACCGACCCAACATGCTCTCGGCGATCACCACGACCGGCACACTGCGATTCATGATCCGCCAGGGCAGCGTCGGCGCGGAGGTGTTCATCGACTTCTGCAAACGCCTGCTCGCCGACACCGACGGACCCGTCTACCTCATCGTCGACGGCCACCCCGCCCACCGCGCCAAAGCCACGCAGTCCCGCCTACTCGCGTTGCTCCGTTGCCTGTTGTCCCAGCCTTGCGGGGTCTTTGCCAATGTGAAGATAGCCGCGGCAACTCGCACCTCGCTAGCACGCACCGTTACCAGTTAACCAATGCGAGGCACGTTGCGGCACAACGCAACTCATTGCCACCACGCCTTTTTGTCCTCCGCCATTTGATGATGTGGCGTATCGCCGGCGCTCTGTAGTTCCGCCATCAATCTGCCGCAGCGGCTTGTTGCGTATATCCAGTCGGGAACAACCAATTTGAATGACTGCCACAGGAGGCCGCGTTAACTTACGAAAGATGCGCGCGTAGCCCTCT
The DNA here is from genome assembly GCA_035515675.1 of Mycobacterium sp. GTDB lineage: Bacteria > Actinomycetota > Actinomycetes > Mycobacteriales > Mycobacteriaceae > Mycobacterium. Next base: position 5,797 of record DATJBA010000275.1, on the reverse strand, counting down.
TCGTGGCCTTAGCTGAGAATGCGCGTGTGCGGCGCGCCTACCCGGTTGGTGAGTACGGCCTCGGTAGGCCCGGATGATGGGGTTGACCGAGCGCAGGGCTATGACCGAGACGATCGCGACCCGCTATCTGCGGGCGGACAAGCGCGGTAAGGGCAAGATTCTCGACGAGTTGTGTGCCACCACGGGCTGGCACCGAAACCATGCCCGCAAGGCGCTCAGTACGATTACGTAACGAATTTCTGGCGCGGGATACGCTAGTCTAGGGCGTGCTTCAGCGGGACGGCCGAGCGTGGCGGCGTCACCACTGGATTTACAGCTGGCAGTTCCCCACGTCCTCGGACGGCGTGACTGCGCGCCAGACCAACTCGGAGACGGTTCGGCAGTAATCGTCGTCGACCGGCTCGCCGGTAAACAATGCGCGCATCTTGATCGGGGCGAACAGCAACTCCAGCACCGTAGGGGCATCGACTCCATCACGCAGTTCGCCGCGCTGTCGTGCGCGCTCAACGACGATGCGCAAACTGCCCGCGCGGGCTCTCCAGACTGCCCGCCGGATCTCAACACGTGGTAGGTCGGGGTTCTCGATTAGGTGCGTGACGTGCAGCCTGCGCCCTACGTCGGAATGGAGGTAGCGGGCCATCCCGACCGCAAGTGCCAGCAGATCTGTACGAAGCGAACCCGTGTCGGGTGCTGTGATCTCTCTGCTTGGCCAGGCGAGAAGCACGTCGAGCATGAGGCGTTCTGCGTTACCCCACTGTTGCCGAATCACCGCTGGGTCGAGCCCATGTCGGTCAGCCAGCGACACAATGCTGAAACGGTCTATGCCCCAACGGGTTAGTTCATCGTAGGCCGCGGTGAGCACGCGCTCGCGAACCTCCTCTGGCATTGAACCGTCAGCCGACCCTGACATCCCGACCGCCCCTCACTACGCCGAACGCCTGCTCAAAGTTGCCGTGCGGGACGAGCGCATCCAAGTCTTGTGGCATCAGTTGATCGAAGAAGTTGACGAACCTGCTGGCCAGGCGCTCAGTCTTGCACTGGAAGGGGTTCGTCAGACATTCGACGGCGACGTACAAGATGACGACGACCTGTTCACGTTCCTGGTACACAGCTGCGTCGTAGCTCAAAAATGCCCCGCGTGCGCGGGCCACAGTCACAAGATCGCCAAGATTGGGCAGGTCATCGAAAATGTCAAGTGAAATCCCACTTCTGGCCAGCGCGAGCATGGAGGCCGTTTCGCCCGCCACGCTATGCCACCGCCGCGCCGGTCGCGGGGATTCCCGGCGACGGAAGCTCAGACAAGTCGTCAGATTCGCTGATGCCAATCCGCTGATAGAGCCGGGTCAGGCGTGCTGGCGCCCACCAGTTGAGCCGGCCGAGCACATGCATGAATGCCGGCAGCAACACCATCCGGACCAGGGTCGCGTCCACCAGCACAGCTAGCGTCACCCCGAGGCCGAACATCCGCATGAATGACACCTGGGCGGACGTCAGCGCGGTGAACGTGATCGCCATCAGCAGCGCTGCGGCTGTCACCACCCGGCCGGTGCGGGCCACGCCCAATGCGACGCTTTCGTCGTTATCGGCCCGGGTCTTCGCGGACTTGATCCAGTATTCGCGGATCCGGGCGATCAAGAACACCTCGTAGTCCATCGACAGCCCGAAGGCCATGCAGAACAACAACACCGGGATATTGGCCACCAGCGTGCCGGTGGCGGTGGTCCCCAGCGCGCCGAGGTGACCATCCTGGAAGATCCAGACGAGCGCCCCGAACGCGGCGCTGAGCGACAACACGTTCAGGATCAGCGCCTTCGCCGGCAGCACGAAGCTGCCGGTGAGCAGGTACAGCAGCACGAAGGCGATCGCGGCGATGATTGACAGCACCAGCGGCACCCGTGAGGTAACGGCTGTGGAGCTGTCATGGTTGATCTGGGCTCTGCCGGTCAACTCGACGGCCCGGCCGGCCGGGGGCGTGACCGCGTGCAGCCGGGCCAACTGAGCTTCCGACGCCTCGGAAAACAACGGCACATTGGTGCTGACGGTGAAGAACGCGCTGCCATCCTTCGATCCGGTTGCGGCCACGGGCGCCCCGACGAGGCGACCGTGTACGAATGTGCCCGCCGGCGAGGACACCGACACCACATCGGGTATCCGGGATAGATCGGCAGCGTAGCTGTCCAGTTCGTCGTCGGGCACCTCGGTCACGTCGGGCATCACCACGAACACATCGGTCTGGGAATTCACCGCGAATCCCGAGCGCAGCTCGTCACCGAGTTGACGCGCGGAAAACGAGCGCGGAAGCACCCGGTCGTCGGGAAAGCCCCACCTGATGCCCAGGAGCGGAGCGCCCAGCATAAAGAGCACGGCCATCACTAGCACCCCAGCCGGAACCGCGTGGCGCATAACGAATTTCGACCAGCGGTACCAACCCGTCTCTTGGACCGGGCGTGGTAGTGGTTCTGGCCTGCGGAGCGCTCGCCGGATCGCGTGGCGCACGTCGAGTGTGTCGAGCCTGTTGCCGAGCAGCACAATGGCGGCCGGTGTCAGCACCACCGCGGCAAACGCGGCCAATGCGACCACCGCGACACCGGCATAGGCGAACGACTTCAAGAAGTACATCGGGAAGAGCGCCAACGCGACCATTGACAGCGCCACGGTGGTCGCCGAGAAGAGCACCGTCCGGCCGGCGGTGGCCATGGTGCGCACCAGCGCCTCATCAGGGGCCGCGCCGGCGGCCAGTTCGTCGCGAAATCGGCTGATGACCAACAATGTGTAGTCGACCGACAGGGCCAGTCCCATTGCGAGGGTGAGGTTCAACGCGAACACCGACACGTCGGTGGCGCACGAGATCGCGCGCAGCACCGCCATCGAGCCGACGATCGCGAAACCTCCGACCGCCAGCGGCAGCGCGGCCGCCAGAACGCCGCCGAACACCCAGACCAACGCCACGAACATCAGCGGGAAGGCGATCGCCTCCATGAGCAACAGGTCGTTTTTGGTTTGGTCGGTGACCTGCACATAGCCCATCACCTCCCCGCCGACTGTGATAGTCACGTCGTCGAAATGCGGCACCGTGTGGGCCAACGCCGCAGCATGTTTTTGCGCCCCGGCCTCGCCTCCGGTAATACCCGCGACCACCAGTCCCGTGTTGCCGTCCTTGCTGACCAACGCCGATGCCACCCGCGGTGGCGCCGTCCAGGCCGACTTCACGTTGCTGACGAACGGAAAGTGGTACAACCACGTGACGAGCCCGGTGCCCGCGGTGCGCGCCGCCGGGCTCTGGGCGCCGGCATCCGACTTGACGGCGATGACCAGCTGCATGTCGCCGTGGCCGAACTTGTCCGACAGCACTCGTGACGCGTGCCAAGACTCCGAGGTGGGGTCGCGGAAGCCGCCGGCAGGGAGACTCTTGACAACCGGCAGGCCGAAGATGGCCGCGCCGACCGTGATCAGCAACGCAGCCGCGATGATCCGCCGCGGCCGCGCGATGGCCAGTTTTGCGATTGCCTGCAACACGTTGGCTCCCTTTGATCAGCGGTCTGTCGCCCAGAACGGCAAGTCGACGATGTCGACCAGCGAGTGACCGTTGTGGCGTTGGGTTTGCGGCCTCGTGTGCTCGGCAACGCCGGCGCGCGGACCGATGCTGAACCGGGCCCATAGGTCGTCGGGCAACACCGGGGGCTCCACGTCGCGGCCGCCCACAATCCGGGCCAGTTGTGCGGGCGCCACGACACCCGACGACGAGCGGACGACGGTCTTCACGTAGCCGGTCGCGACTGTGCGGACAGGTCTCTTGCGGGTTCGGAAGGTCTGCCGGATGAAAAACCAGCGGTCGTCCCACGACAGCACCTGGGTCGCGATCTCGAACCTTTCGAATGGTTTGAGCGGTCGACGGAAGTCCACATTCACCACCGCAACGGGCATGGTCCACCGCTTTTTCAGTGCCGGTTGGAGCAAACCGGCTCGGCGCAGGTAGTGCACGCGCGCGAAATCCATCAGCAGCAAGTAGCGGCTGTTGTTCATGTGCCCGAACAGATCGATATCACCGGGCAGCACCCACCAGCGAGTTACCGTTTCGGCCTGAGGATCATCGGCGGTGGGCCGCACAACCGGGTTTGATGTCGTCACCGATGGCGCGGCGAGGACTCTGAGCAAACGAAACGACGGCTTCATGTGTCTCTACTCGGGTCGCGGGACATGATCAGTGCGGTCCGGTCACAGCCGGTACATCTCGCGGTCCATGCGGGCATCTGCGATGAATTCGCGGTCCAGATGGGTGGAATAGTGCCGGCGCCGCGGGCGCCAGTTACGCGGGGGTGTGACCAGCCGCGCCAACGTGGCGATCCACGCGCTTTTCCCCAGGGCCGCAAGACTTTTGGCGGCCGCGTCCTCACGCTCGGTCGCAGCATCCTCACCCTCGAGCTCACCCTCGAACGAAGGCTCGACGGCTGTTGCGGCGGCCGTGCCGAGGATGACCTGGTGTTCGGAGATGATGCCCAGTGGTGCTGAAACCTCCTCGGCAGCTGGAGCTTTGGTCTCCTCCCCAGGGCAGCACAGTCCGGGATCAGCACTTGAACTGGCATGTATCGCTGTGTCGGATCTATGTGGAGTAGACGACATTTGAGACCCCATTTCGGTCTTATGGTGGCGGGTGTGGTCGCTCCATGGCGGAAATCGTGCAGGCCGGGGACGCTGTGGCACACGCGTACAGCACTACCTGTTTTTGCCCGTGAGGTGCTCGGCTTGCGTTGAGGGTGGTTGCCGATCCGCCACGGCGTGGGCCTGGCCGCTTCGGCTGTATCCATCGCAACTGGCGAAAATGAAGTTAATTCTGTTGTATAGCAACATTATTAGCGGGATATATTCGTGACGGTGCCCGGCCGCGGCCTCAATCATGCCGGGTTGCACACACCAGCTTGCGGCTACCGGGCGCTAACATGCACAACACCCAGATCCCCGCACCTTTTAACGGTCAATGTCGAAGCGGTAACACCATCCGGCGCGGGTTCCGGTCCCACGCAAGGCATCCGAAACACGTGGGTTACAAACAAATGCGTAGTCCGCTACTTAGTTCGACTGGCCCACTACTCACCCTGAACCGTTCGGGTTTTGATGCCCACTTCCTGGCGTAGACAGCGCCGGCTGGAACGCCTAGCGGACCGGTCCGGTCAATCCGGAAGCACGCCAGAGCGGTTCAGGGTCCTTACCTGGTGCGTTATCGGTTGCCGACATCGCCTGGCCGAAGGCCGACATGTGACGCAAGCAACAACGGCACCTGTTACGGTCAGAGCAGTCAGGGAACCGTCTTCCGACAGCACGACGGGAGCCACGTGTTTGCACGATTAGGTGCCCGCGTTGCGTGGCACGACGAACACGATGCCGCACACATCATTTCCGGCTGCCCCACCCCGCCTTTGTCGTACCCAGCTGGGCGCCGTCGAGCTGCACCCGGGCACGGTCACGGGCGGCGGTCGCGATGACACTGACGCAGCGGCTGGCCCGGCTGGCTGAGCAGACCGATCGCCTGATCGGCTGGTATCGCCTGCCCAAGCCGCTGGGGATCGCGGTTCTGATCGGGCTGCGACAGCGGTTGCGAGACTACAACCTGTTCGACACCGGCCGCGGCCCGAAGGATCGGCCGCCGGCTGGGTCGATCGACGAAGACGCCAACTTCAAGGCCGCACGCACCCTGGCCGGCACCCATAACGATCTGCGGGATCCGCTGATGGGCTCGATCGGTAGCCGATTCGGCCGCAACGTCGCACCCGAACTGACCTATCCTGAGGCGCCCGATCCG
>DATJBA010000274.1:0-2897 GCA_035515675.1 Mycobacterium sp. | reverse complement strand
GTGCCTTCCTGGACTCGCTGGGCGGGCTGTGGGCCGAGGGCAAGCTCGCGGACAAGGTGTACGCGGGCTTCACGTCGTCCAACACCCTCCACGGCGGCCAGGAGACCACCCTGGTCGCGCTGTACATCACGTTGATGCATTTCGGCGGCATCCTCGTGCCACCGGGGTACACCGATCCGATCAAGTTCGTCGACGGCAACCCGTACGGGGTCAGCCTGGTGTCCACCCACGACAACATCAACGAATTCGATGACGCCACCCAGAACGCCCTCGACCACCTGGCCCGCCGGGTGGTGGCAGTCGCCGACCGCCTCGCGTCCTAGCTGTGAACGCGGGTCATAGCTCGCCGCGACGCTGAAACCACGCACACGACACGAGAAGTCGCCGTGGTGCAAGTTTCGCGGCGGGCGACGCCCCGCCTAGGCCGAAGTTACTTCCGGTGAGATAGGGCGAATTGTGCGTTGAGCTGGGATCCGTCGAGGGTTATGGCTTGAGAATGTAGCCATCGAATTGGGTGCGTTGATACCGCATATTCGTGAGTTTGTCTTGTAGTATTGAAGTATGGCGAAGCCGATGCGAATGCATGTAGCCCGAACACCGAGCACCTATGTGGACAAGGCGGGCAATGTGCGCCGCTACGAGTCGGTGCTGGTGCGCCGCACCTATCGGGACGGGGCCAAGGTGCGCCACGAGACGCTGGCCAACCTGTCTAAGCTGCCCGAGGAGACGATCTCGGTGGTCGAGGCCAGCCTCAAGGGTCACGCGCTGGCACCCGCCGAGGCGATATGCAGCATTGGGCGCTCGCTGCCGCACGGGCACGTGGCCGCGGTCGCCGCGATAGCCCACTCGCTGGGGCTGCCCGCACTGCTGGGGCCGGTGTGCCGGTCGCGCGATCTGGCGCTGGGGTTGATCATCTCCCGTGTGCTGCGGCCCACCTCGAAGCTGTCTACCCTGGCGTGGTGGGCCGATTCCACCCTTGGGGTGGATCTGGACGTGGTCGGCGCGTCCACTGACGAGGTGTATGCCGCGATGGACTGGCTGGTTGGCCGACAGGACGCGATTGAACGCAAGCTCGCCGCCAAACACCTTGGACCTCAGGAGAATCCGTCTGGGGCGGCGTTGTTTGACCTGACCAGCTCGTGGGTGACCGGTCGGTGCTGTGAGGTGGCCGCGCGCGGCTATTCCCGCGACGGCAAAAAAGGGCTGCCGCAAATCGAATACGGCATCCTCACCGACCCGGCCGGGTGCCCGGTGGCGGTGCGGGTGTTTCCCGGCGATACCGCCGACCCGGTCGCGTTTACCGCCATCGTCGAGGTGATCCGCACCACCTTCGGGCTTGATCGGCTGGTGCTGGTCGGCGATCGCGGCATGATCACCTCCGCGCGCATCGCCACCCTGAGTGAACTCAACGACGCCGGAGCGGGTTTCGGGTGGATCACCGCGCTACGTGCGCCGGCCATCGCCGCGCTGGCCCGCGATGATGGGCCGCTGCAGATGAGCCTGTTCGACCAGCACGACCTGGCCGAGATCACCCACCCCGACTACCCCGACGAGCGGCTGATCGCCTGCCGCAACCCCGCCCTGGCCGCCGAGCGCACCCGCAAACGCACCGAGTTGCTCGATGCCACCGAGGCCGCCCTAGCCACCATCGCCGACCGCGTCTCCCGCGGCACCTTGGCCGGGGCTGGGCGCATCGGGGAAGCCGTCGGGCGGGTGATCAACAAATACAAGGTGGGCAAGCACTTTCACCGCACCATCACCGACGCTGGCTTCACCTACCAGCGCGACCACGCCGGCATTGCCGCCGAGGCCGCCCTCGATGGCATCTACGTGCTGCGCACCAGCGTGCCTGCCGCCGACCTCGACGCCGCCGGCGTCGTACTTGGATACAAGAACCTCGCCAATATCGAACGCGACTTCCGCAGCATCAAAACCGACGACCTGGACCTGCGCCCGATCCATCACCGGCTCACCGAGCGGGTCAAGGCCCACGTGCTGATTTGCCTGCTGGCCTGCTATCTGACCTGGCACCTGCGCAACGCCTGGGCACCACTGACCTTCACCGACGAAAACCCGCCACCCCGCGACAATCCGGTAGCGCCCGCCCAACGCTCAGCCGCGGCCAAGGCCAAGGCCTCCCGCCAACAAACCCCCAACGGCACCCCGCTGCGCAGCTTCCGCGGCCTGCTCGAGCACCTAGCCACCCTCACCCGCAACGACGTCACTTTCGCCCACACCACTACGCCGATCCCCATGCTCGCCGCACCCAGCCCCGAGCAGCGCCGCGCCTTCGAGCTCATCGGGGCCACCATCCCCCTAACCATCGCCGCGTAGCCAGAACCCGCAACCCACCAAACCCGGAAAACCGCACGTCAACTCATAAATCAGCCCGACCAGGCGGCCTTAACTTCGGACTAGATCGAAATACCTAACCAACAGGAAGGACACCGTTACTTCACTCGGTGTGGGACGCCGGTGAGGATCACTCCGGCGCTTCGCCGCGGCACTTCGGACAACATGGGGCCGAGGGCGGCTCGCTTAGGGAGCCGCACGTGCCTGCGGCCCTTCTGTACGGCCTCAACGACCTCATCGGCCACCTTCTCGCGGGGGACGTCGACCATTAGCCGCGTGCGGTAGAAGCGCCGGCAGGACTTGGCCGTCGGCTCATAGTCCTCGAGTCCGGCCAGCATGTCGGTAGGGATCGGCCCGAGCTCTACGAGGGGTTCATCGACCGTGTCATCGGTGGGGACACCAGCGCCTCGACGAGGCCATCGCCAAGCTCGAGGAACACCCCGGCTCCGACGGCGATGCTGTGGATAACTCAGCACGGCGTTCGCCGTCGGCGTGGCACAGTCACCACCCATGTCGGCGGCCGTGCTCTCGCTGTATGCGCTCGA
>DATJBA010000273.1:0-3075 GCA_035515675.1 Mycobacterium sp. | reverse complement strand
CGGACCTAGCAACAGGGCGCCGCCGCGGGCTCAAAACAGCGATCGCTACGGTCCGCCAATGGCATCGCGACCCGCGTGTCGGCGAAAGATACAGACGAGGGCGGCATCGATAAGGCCTGAGTTCGATCAAGGAATTTCGTGCACCCCGGCGGCGCTGCGCATCACGCGCGGTTTGCCACTCCGCGCGGGACAGTCGTAAGTCATATATCCATGATGCGTAGTCCTCAGCTCGCGTGCCGGTCGGAGTCCTGGCACCGGCTCGAGCGGCCGCCGTCGCATTGGAAACCTGCGAGCGGGTCGGCCTGCTCCAGCGGTGCCGAACCCTAGCCGGACACCGGTCGAACCTGCTGGCTCAGCGATGTCGCCATCAGGGAGCGATGAAGCCAAAGCCTTTATCGGGGTCGAACCATTCGACGGTTCCTCCCGGATTGGCGCGCCTTCGGCTTGGGCCGTGGTCGCGGCCCGGACCCGGGAGCAGGCTGGGTGCGTCCCCCGTGCACGGGTTACGCCGAGTGCCGAGGGGCTAGCGCGCGAAGCCGAAATCGACTAGTTTCGTTGATTCCCAGCGCCCTTGCGTGACCGCTGCTGTATGGCCCTATATCTGGGTTTCCCTTTCGACCGCCCTGCTCATAAGGAGGCTCTCGACGGTCGAGGCATTGCTCGGGTCGGCTGCGGTCATCATGATGGCGTGTGCCTGGTCTGGTTGGGCATGCGGGGAAACTACGAGTAGGACGATTTTGTTGCCGTCAAGCCCGAGGACTTCGACGGTGTTGACCGGCTGGAGGCGGTATCCGTCGAGTCGTACCGTTCGCCCCCCTGTCGCGAATTTTGCAGGCGGATTTGCCCATTCGTTGACGTTGTAGATCACACGGCCGATCCGCCCGAGTCGAACTGACAGCACCGACAGCAGATCTGGCAGTTCTGCGGTGAGATCCTCACTGTGCGGCCACCATGCCCCATCGACATACCCGCTCTGGGGTGCCTTGGGCTTTAGCCTCAAGCGCGGTGTGTGTACCGGCGGGGAAGGCCGGCGACCGACATCCATGGAGTCCTTTTTCGGCGTCATAGCGACGCTCCCGTCTTGACCGCGAGACCGGCCATATCATTCAAAATGGCGACGACATGACTTTGAATAGTCAGCTATAAGGTATCGCCGATGGTTCCCATACTACTCGGGTGGTCCAGCACGAACGGGCGGGACGAGAGACGCCGCCGTACCGGGCTGTGAATTTCTCGATAAGCCTGCAGGTAGTAGTAATCAGGCTGTGGCGCAGCTACTTTAATGGCAGGCTGGTTGTCGTGACCATCCGGTCGGGCGCCCGTTCTCAACGGATGGAAACCAGTTGGTCGATCGAATCCTGGGGCAAGTCGCCGTCAACGACGGCGGTCACCACCAGCTGGTTCAGCGTAATCGCGCCTTTGTGATTATCGAGGAACGCGGTGTCGGAGGCGTCACGACCGGTGGCTATGCGCACCAGGGTTTGCCGCGGCGCTAGCAGCGTCGCATCGACCACCCGCCATTGCCCCTCGACGAAAGCCTCGGCCACCGCGTGAAAGTCCATCGGGTACACGCCGGGCGCGTACACCGACACCAGGCGGGCCGGGACGTTGACCGCACGCAGCAGCGCCACCACCAGATGCGCGTAGTCGCGGCACACACCTTCGCCGGAGAGCAAGGTGTCCACCGCCCCGTCGATTGGATCGCTTGAGCCGGCCACATATTTCAGCCTGGTGCCCACCCATGAGCTCACATTCTCCAACAGCGTGGCCGGATCGCCGTAGCTGCCGAACTCGGTTGCGGCGAAACCGTAGAACTTATCGGCCTCCGCGTAGCGACTGGGGCGCAGATACATCGACAGGTCGTAGTCGGTCACCGGGGCCGGATCAGTCTGACCCACGATCGTCGCCGCGTAGTCGACTCCCAGTGTGCCCACCGCTGCATCGAACTTATGGATGCGATTGCCATGCACACCGCTGACTTCCAAGGGCTGGATGGGCCGTCCGTTCAAGACGAAGTGCAGCGATTCGAAGACTTCAGTGCGGGGGTGAGGAGCGACAGCGATCTGGAACTCCAGCGTGGTGGGTGCGGTGATCTCGACTTCGATCTCGGCGCCCACTTTTCGTCTCATAGCGCGATAATGCGCCAATCGTTGCGCATTCGCCAGCCGTGCGAGGGCGCAGGGTCGGAATGGCAGGTCCCTGCAAATTAGTTTCTCCGGCGCGCTTCGCTGCCACCGTGGTGATCGAAAATTCCGCGAGCCAGTTACGGTTCTGAACGGGGTATGCGCTGGGTTCAGCGTCAAGGCGGCGGAATGTTCATGCTGGAGGGTGTTTCGGCTTGCGACCCGCGGGTCGTTGGGAAACCCTCTCGGCCACGCCTGGTCGACCAGAATCCGGTCACCCTCGCCCGGCTTGGGGTCGTCATAAACCCTCGCCACCCGGTTTCGGCTCTTGGCCATAGGTCCACGGCAGCGCCGGCCCGACGAACGGTCGCATGCCGCATGGACCGTCCGCGAAATTGCGGACAGTAGCTGCGGGCAACGAGTGCCAGGCTTGCCAGGTGAACACCGATGACGGCACTGTCAACTTGAGGTCGTGTGGACGTTCGGCTAACCACATAAGCCTCATACGTCACACGCGACCTGGTGAATCGCGGAGGCGAACCGGCGAAAGTCGCCCTCGGATTGCTCAAGTAGACAGTGCCTTCGCGATGGTGCAGGCGGTCAAAAAGTTCCCGAACATGAAACCGCCACTACGCCGAAGTCGACGGCAAGCCCGCCGCTGTCACACCCGCGCCCACCAATCTTGGGCTGGCGATCGACCTGCGGGGCAAGAACGGCAAGCGCTCATTGGTGGTGGCCGGGATCAAGCGCCGTGAGACCATGCGCTTCGCGCAGTTCGTCACCGCCTACGAGGACATCGTCCGCCGGGCCCGGGGCACTGTCACGTTAGGTGCGTGTCGGTGACCTGGGAGGATCGGTCGGGTGAGTACCGCAACGCCGTCGTACAAGGGCCATCGCTATCCGGTTGAGATCATCGATTGCTGCGTGTGGCTGTATTTTCGGTTCCCGCTGA
>DATJBA010000272.1:0-11503 GCA_035515675.1 Mycobacterium sp. | reverse complement strand
CAGGATACGTGCCACCAGCGAGATGTCACTGGCCTCGATCGCGATGCCGGCCGGCTCGGCGAAGGCACGCACTATCGGCAGAAAGGCGTAGGTCGCCAGCAGCGGCGCTTCGTCGGTCAGCGTGTAGATGATGGCGGGCTGTTCGGCGCACATGGTCCCTCTCCCGGCTAAATCGGTCAGATATTGGGGGGCTCAGCGTTCTGGCTGCCACGTTATCAAGGGTATTTGGACAGGTGTCGACCTGTATGTGCACCGCACTGAATTGCTGTGCCCGGTCACATGGCGGGTAATCCCCAGAGTCGGTGTGCCGCCAGATCAGCCAGTGGCACGGAGTTGGCATCAGGTCGGCACAATAAGATAGTCTTTGTATTGGTCATGAGCGCCAGCGTTGAGCCCCGGCTTGCTGGCCGGCAACCCTCCAACCGCGGTGGGGTGCCCCGGGTGATGACCGGGTTGAGTAGCCACAGCGGCTACGCGGCAAGCGCGGGTCCGCCATGACGGGCCCCTGAGCAGACAGGGAAACGTGATGTGCATTCACCTAGCTCATTCGCGTCTCATCGTGTGCCGGTGCTAGCCGCCGGCCATCGGTTGACGTCATCAGTGATGGCGTCCCTGGTGGCTGCGAGCGCCCGATACCCGATTCACCCCCTTCCAGCAGAAAGCACCGCAGGTGAGTTCCGAAAACAGTACCGAGACCGATCCGACCACGCATTGGTCGTTCGAAACGAAGCAGATTCACGCCGGCCAGCAACCGGATTCCGCCACCAACGCCCGCGCCCTGCCGATCTACCAGACCACGTCCTACACCTTCAACGACACCGCACATGCCGCCGCCCTGTTCGGGCTCGAGGTCCCGGGCAACATCTACACCCGGATCGGCAACCCGACCACCGATGTCGTCGAACAGCGCATCGCCGCGCTCGAGGGCGGCGTGGCCGCGCTGTTCCTGAGTTCCGGTCAGGCCGCTGAGACATTCGCCATCTTCAACCTCGCGTATGCCGGCGATCACATCGTCTCCAGCCCGCGGCTCTACGGTGGCACCTATAACCTGTTCCACTATTCGCTGCCCAAGATCGGCATCGACGTCAGCTTCGTCGAGGATCCCGACAATCTGGATTCGTGGCAGGCCGAGGTACGACCGAACACCAAGGCGTTCTTCGCCGAGACCATTTCCAACCCGCAGATCGACGTGCTGGACACTCCCGGGGTCGCCGGGGTCGCCCATGCCAACGGTGTGCCGCTGATCGTCGACAACACCATCGCCACGCCGTATCTGATCCAGCCGTTCACGCAGGGCGCCGACATCGTGGTGCACTCGGCCACCAAGTACCTGGGCGGGCACGGCACCGTGATCGCCGGGGTCATCGTCGACGGCGGCACTTTCGACTGGACGCAGGGCCGCTTCCCCGGATTCACCACGCCCGACCCCAGTTACCACGGCGTGGTATATGCCGAGCTGGGGCCGTCGGCATATGCGGTCAAGGCGCGCGTGCAACTACTGCGCGACTATGGGTCGGCCGCTTCGCCGTTCAACGCGTTCCTGGTGGCCCTGGGTCTGGAAACGCTGAGTCTGCGAGTGGAGCGCCACGTCGCCAACGCGCAACGGGTCGCCGAGTTCCTGGCCGGGCACGACGGCGTGCTGTCAGTCAACTATGCGGGACTGCCCAGTTCGCCATGGCATGAGCTGGCAAAGAAGCTGGCCCCCAAGGGAACCGGAGCCGTCCTGGCGTTCGAGCTGGCCGGTGGGATCGAGGCCGGGAAGGCTTTCGTGAACGCGCTGAAACTGCACAGTCACGTCGCCAACATCGGCGACGTGCGCTCCCTGGTGATTCACCCGGCCTCGACCACCCACGCCCAGCTGAGCCCGCAGGAGCAGCTGAGCACCGGCGTCAGCCCGGGGCTGGTGCGGCTGGCCGTCGGCCTCGAGGGCATCGACGACATCCTGGCCGATCTGGAGCTCGGCTTCGCCGCGGCCCGAAAATTCGGGGCGCCGGCTCAAGCTGCGAAACCCAGCGGCGACCCACATGCCGTGGCGGCGTTCTGAGGTGGTCTGAGATGACGATCTTCGACGTCCCTACCCAAACACTGCCCGCCGAAGGCGAAATCGGCCTGGTCCATATCGGCTCGCTGACCACCGAAAGCGGTGCGGTGATCGACGATGTCTGTATCGCCATAGAGCGCTGGGGTGAGTTGTCGCTAACACGTGACAACGTAGTTGTGGTGCTGCACGCGCTCACCGGTGATTCGCATATCACCGGGCCTGCCGGACCCGGGCATCCCACGGCCGGCTGGTGGGACGGGGTGGCCGGTCCCGGTGCGCCGATCGACACCGACCGCTGGTGCGCGGTGGCCACCAACGTGCTGGGCGGTTGCCGTGGCTCCACCGGGCCCAGCTCGCTCGCCCGGGACGGAAAGCCATGGGGCTCTAGGTTTCCGCCGATTTCGGTGCGCGACCAGGTGGAGGCGGACATCGCCGCGCTGGGCGCACTGGGTATCAATCACGTTGCCGCCGTCGTCGGCGGATCCATGGGCGGCGCAAGGGCTTTGGAATGGATAGTCGGCCACCCGGACCGGGTGCGGGCCGGACTGCTGCTAGCGGTCGGTGCACGCGCCACCGCCGACCAGATCGGCACCCAGACCACTCAGATCGCGGCCATCAAGGCCGACCCGAACTGGCAGGGCGGCGACTACCACGACACCGGGCGCAAACCGGATGCAGGCCTGACGATCGCCCGCCGCTTCGCCCACCTGACCTACCGCGGCGAAGTCGAGCTCGACACCCGGTTCGCCAACGACCCAGCGAGCGGCGGCCGCTACGCGGCGCAGAGCTACCTGGAACACCAGGGCGACAAGCTGTTGGCCCGCTTCGACGCGGGCACCTACGTGGCCTTGACTGAGGCGCTGAACAGCCACGACGTTGGCCGTGGCCGGGGCGGGGTCCGCAAAGCGCTGCGCAGCTGCCCGGTACCGGTTGTGGTCGGCGGCATCACCTCCGACCGGCTCTACCCGCTGCGCTTGCAGGAGGAGCTCGCCGAGCTGCTGCCCGGCTGCACGGGGCTGCAGGTTGTCGACTCCATCTGCGGGCACGACGGCTTTTTGGTGGAATCCGAGGCGGTCGGCGACTTGATCCGCAAGACGCTCGACTTGGCCGGGAACGAAGGCGCGTGTCGACGGTGACCCGCTCTAGGCACGACCCTTCCCTATCGTTCGGCTCAGCGGCCGCAGCCTATGAGCGTGGGCGCCCGTCCTATCCACCGGAGGCAATCGACTGGCTGTTGCCGGCCGGTGCGCGCAAGGTGCTCGACCTGGGTGCGGGCACCGGCAAGCTGACCACCCGGCTGGTGGAACGCGGCCTGGACGTGGTGGCCGTCGACCCGATTCCCGACATGCTGGAAGTGCTGCGTGCCTCGCTGCCGGCAACGCGTGCGCTGCTGGGCACCGCGGAAGAGATTCCGTTGCAGGACAACAGCGTTGACGCCGTGCTGGTGGCCCAGGCATGGCACTGGGTGGATCCCGAGCGGGCGATTCCCGAGGTGGCCCGAGTGCTGCGGCCCGGCGGTCGGCTGGGCCTGGTCTGGAACACCCGCGACGAACGGCTCGGCTGGGTGCGCGAGCTGGGTCGGATCATCGGCAGCCATGATGACCCGCGCCGTACCGAAGTAACGCTGCCCGCACCGTTCACCAAGATGGCGCGCCATCGAGTGGAGTGGACGAATTACCTTACACCGCAAGCCTTGATCGACCTGGTAGCGTCCCGCAGCTACTGCATCACCTCGCCGACTGAGGTCCGCACCAGAACACTCGACCAGGTACGTGAGTTGCTGGCCACCCATCCGGCGCTGGCGAATTCGACCGGCTTGGCGATGCCCTATGTCACCGTGTGCATCCGGGCCACGCTGGCCGGGTGACGAGGGTTAGCTAGGGTTAACTCGCCTCCTCGTCATCGTCTTCGTCGCGCAGGAGTTGAGAGAGACCCTGTCCGGCGATGTCTTCGCCGCTGCCACGATCGACCGCCTCGTCCACCACGCTGAAGTCCTCGCCGCGACCGGTGCGCACGGTCAGGCGGTGACGCGTAGCGGCTGGCGACCTTGGCGCCGGAGTTCGGCGTCGAACGCCTTGGTCATCGGATCCATCAGCGCGGTGGAGGCGTAGTGGTGGCCGCGGGTCGCGTCGACCTGAAAATCGGGGGTGATGTTCGGCGGACTTCGCCGAACGGCTGCCGGTGCCGCTATCCACAGCCGCCGTCCCCGGGGCTCATCGTCACCCTCACCCGGTGACGTGACCGGGAACGGCCACCGCATGACGGGGGGTTAGCCCAATTGGGGCGGCTGCTCCCATAGGTGATGCGGCGCGCGCTCCCGGCGGTGGCGCTGCTGTTCGGACAAGCGCTGGGTCTACGTTGTGGGCGTCGTACAACTTCTTGTAGAGGCCTCCTTTTGCCAGCAGCTCCTCGTGGGTGCCTTCCCCCGCGACACGTCCGCCGTCCAGGACGATGATGCGGTCGGCGACGGCCTTGATGAAATCCATGTCATGGCTGATCACTATGCAGGTTCGATCATCGGCGTACTCGCGGATGACTTGTACGAGCGCCAACCGCTCATCTGCGTCCAGGTTCTCGGTCGGCTCGTCGAGCAGCAGCACTTCGGGCCTGCGCAGCAGGCAGCGCGCCAGGGCGATCAGTCGCTTCTGGCCGCCCGAGGGCACCTGGACGTCGACAACGGTGTCGTAGCCATTCGGCATCTTGGCGGGGTCGACGATCACCGAGTGGATGAGCGCCTGCTTGCAGGCTTCCTCGACCTCAACGTCGGTCGCGTCCTGTCGACCCAGCCGCACGTTCTCACGGATCGTGTCCTTCAAGTAGAAGGGAAATTGTGAGAGCTTGGAGACCTGCTCACGCAGTGAGTCAAGCGTCACCTCGGTGACGTCGTGGCCGTCCAGCAGGATCCGCCCGCGCTCCGGGTCGAGAAAACGGAGAAGCAGGTTCAAGACGGTGGATTTGCCAGACCCGATCGGGCCGACGAACCCTACGGTCTCGCCGTTCTTGATCGACAGGGAAAGTCCATTCAGAACTTTCTGATCTGGTGAATAGCCGAACACCACGTCCTCGAGCACGACCTCGCCGTGGACCTTGCCCAGCACCTGGGCATCGGGGCGGTCCTCCACGGAGGGCTTCGTGTCGAGCAGCTGATATGTCGATGCGACGTTGGGGAGTATCGACTTGTATGTCGTGTAGGCCTGGATGATCCGCTTTGCCGGCGCGAACATCGCCGGCACAAAAAAGACAAACTGCAGCAGACTGGATGCGGTCAGACCTAAGCGACTGCTGTAGGCAACGCCCACGATTAGCACCAGCACCGTGCTCAATGCGACGAAGATACCAGCGCTCTCGATGCCCACGTATATCCAGACCACCATCAGCGAAGAGTTTCTCGCGGCCGACTTGTTCGCGTCGTAAAAAAGCTCGCTGCGTCGCTTCTCGCCATCAAAGACCTGGATGTCCGAGATACCGCTGATCGTCTCGTCAAGTTCGCCGCCCAGCTGACGGTTGCTCATCATCATCCGTTTGGTAGCCACCTGAAGTCTCTTGCCGCCCCACTCGAGAGTCGCCAGCGCAAATGGTGACAAGATCAGCGTGACGATCGTCATTTGCCACGACAGCGCCAGCAGGTACACCAGCGCGATCACCAGCACGGCAGAGTCGATAGACGGCGGGATGAGACACTCTGACAGCAGTTTCTGCACGCCCACCGTCTCTATCTGCACCCGCTGCATCAGCATGCCGCTGCGCGCGCCGGTGAAGAAGTCCAGCGAGAGCGATTCCACGTGATCGTGGACGCGCTGACGAATGTCGGTCACCAGCCTCCACTGAACCTGGGCGTCAGCCCAGGCGCGACCGAAACCTACAACCTCTAGCAGGACTAGCGACGCTCCCCAGATGGCGAGCAGCACGGGGAACGACAGGGGCGTCGCGAGCCAGTCCAACAGCCCGGACGTGCCGTGCGGTGGCGGACCCCCTGCACCGACGCACGTGTCGTGTGCTGGTGAGCTGGCCTCACCGCGCAGCGCCGCACTGAGATGCCAGACAGACTTGAGGCCTCCGGGGCACCCTGTGGCCCGCCCAAACAGCACCATGAACGGACCTTGCGCCGCGCTCACCACGAAGGGCAGCGCCGTCACGATCAAGCCAAGGACGATCGAGAGGGTAACCATGCCTCGAACCGCATGGAGCATGGGCAGGCTGCGACCAATAGCGGCACGCGCGCTCATCGATGGCGGCGCCAAACCCGCGGTGCCGCCGCCCGGGCCACCCATCATGGCCACGCCGCGATACCCGGCGGGCGTCCGAGGGGCTTACCGCCTGGCCCGAGCGGGTGCCCGGCCGCCATCTGACCGCCCGTGACCGCAGGAACGCCCGATGGTCTCTCCAGCGGCATACCTGCAGCTACCTGGTCGGGCGTATGGTCGCCATCACCGTGCGGCGGCGTCGGTTTGCCGGGCATCTGTATATACCCCTTATCTTTTTCGTCGCTTCGCATTAACGCAACTGCCCAGCGCAAATGGCGGTTAGCCGGCACTTCATTCGATCTGGTCACTTCGTCAGGAACAGGACCGGGTTCGACATGACATTACGCTCAAAGCACGGTCACATCGGGGTATGCAGAAGATCGGCGATGGCCTTTCCCAACTCCGCTTTGTCGGCCATCGGCGAGGCGGATCGAACGATGCCCAGGTGATCGACCAGCGCGAAGGCCGGGATTCCCGTGGCGCCATACTTTTGCTGCAGCCGCCGATCGGGTGCGATACCCACGGCGATCTCGAGGCCCCGGCCGGCGACGGTCTGGCAGATTGCATCGCGCTGGCGGACCCGATCGGCGATCGGATCGCCGCGCGGACTCAAGACGTAACGCGTCAGCGCGGCGATGGTCAGCCCGCACTCGGCGTAACGACTATGCAATTCCCGCAACACGGGAAACATCGCCAGACACGGCCGGCACCAGCGTGCCCAGAATTCGAGCAGCAGCACCTTACCGTGCTGCTCGGCGAGCGTGGTTGGCTGGCCCAGCACCCAGTCGGCCACCTCGATCTCCGGTGCCGCCGAGCCCAAAAGCGCCACCTGGGTGGCCCGATCCCGCAACTGGCATCGGCCGGGCCGAGGCGGCGCGTACCTGCTCTGGCAAACCGGTCTGCTGCATGAGCCGATAGATTTGCTCCGCGAACACATTCCCACCGAGCGGGGGACGCGCCTATCGACACAATCCCCGTCGAACCGGCCGGCCTAGCAAGGCCAGCAGACGTAGCCCTCACCGGTATATGCGCAGCAGACGTGGTTTGTGCCGAACCCCTGCACATCGCCACCCGCCGCGGCGACTGGGATCACAACCTGAGCATCCTCCTTGGTCAGCTGGTCCTTACCCGGGAACAGTCGGACGCGAGTTTCCTCATCCATCCAACGGCTCTTCTGCTTAAACTTCGACAGTTCAGAATCAGGGATGTCGTAGATGCACATGCCCGATTCGTCTATGCCACACAAAAGTGCCATGTCGTTTCTCCTTCTTAACTTGAACTACATCGGCGCGATCATCCATTGGCCGATCATGGCGAATGAATCTGACCATGCCGCCGCTGGTCGTCGCAATCACGTCTATGACATGTGCTTATTGAATCGTTGACACGCGACGAAGTTGTCCCGAACGTTTGCACGACGTAGGCCGTGTCTTCCAGTTGGCCGGTCATCAGGATCGATCCTCGCGCCAGCCGGTAAAAACTGCCGTCGCATCAGTCCGTTGAGAACCGCGAGCTCCGCTGTGGCCATGTCGCGGAAGAGCGCGACCTCGCGGAGCTTGGTTGGATCGTTGATGGCTGGCACGGGATCTGGGGGTCGCTTTTCGTACGTAGCAGATCAGATCAACGAGGCAGGCGGGCCAGTGAACGGTCACGGTCGTTCGTCATGCGGTGCTTTCTTCCCGTCTGGGCTCCCCGGGCAGGCGGGGCGGGAGGCCAACCTTCGTCCGATCCACGTTGGCCGCCAGTTGCCGCAGGATCGTCTTGAGCTGAAACACCGTCACCTTCGGGTGCTTGCCCAAGATCTTGGCCACCAGACCGGTGATATGGGGTGCGGCAAAGCTGTTGCCCGTCGTCGTGATGTGTGTGTGTTTTATCCATGCTAGGCGCACGTCGATGCCGAGCGCTTCGAACTCAACAGGCGGGCGCGGGTTGTAGTAGAAGGTGTACGGGTCCTGTTTCGCGTGCGAGGCGACCGAGATGACCGATGAGTACAGCGAGGGGAAGCTGGGAATCGGCATGTTGTTAGCCGCTGTGACCAGGGCGACATTGCCGAAGTAGGCCCGATCCGCCAGCTCGTGGAGGAGACAGAAGAACTCCCGGTTCGTGGTCCCGAGGCTGAGGTTGCAGACGTTCATGCCGTTGTCAAGCGCCCAGCGCAATCCAGCCGCGAACACCGGACCGCTACCGGTGTTCCCGGTCCCGAGCACCTTGACGCTATAGAGCTCGCAGGACGGGGCCAGTGATCGGATCACGCTCGCGCAGCCGGTGGCGTGGCCGACGCTATCGTCGTGTGGCTCAGTGTCGTAGACAAGCTGTCGGCTATCGTCCTCACGGATGGCGACGTAACCCTGCACCGGCCCGACGTCGGGATGGGTCGCATCGATGCCGCTGTCCACCACGGCTACTTTCACGCCCTTACCGGAGCTGTCTCCCCAGGCCCAATCCGGAGTGACGATGTCGATCCAGTCGAGCGGTTCAACGGTCACCGCGTCAAACGAATATGCCGGACGAATGCTCACCATGCCGTGTCTCCGAGCTCGCCGCCTGGCACGGGGCGGGACTGCAGGAATTGAACGAAGCTCTCGAGGATCCCCCGGCACGCCTTGGTGGCAGCATCGCCGTGTTGGACGACCTCTTGCACCAGTTCTGCGAGTTCCAGGGCGTTGAGGTATCCGGTCTGCCGCCCGAGATGGCTGGTGAAGGCACGGGCACGGTCGGTGAGGTCCTGGCGCTCGTCGTCCGGCACGCCTTCTGCGGCCTGGACTAGTTCGACCAGCAGCGCCCCAAGCCTGGTCTCGGTCCGGTATTGCTCGACGGCGACGGCGGCCAGGTGGGCGAACACGGCGGTCGCCTCCATGTCGCCGGCATTGAACGTTGCGTCTGCTTTCTTGTCCATGACGCCCAGGACACCGATGACCCGGTCATGGAACGACAGCGGCACGCACAGCAAGCTCTTCGGGGCGTAGCCGACGGCCTCGGAGACGTATGCGTGTTCGCGGACCTCCTCGTCGGCGTCGGAGATGGCCATGGGTTGTCCGGTCATCGCCACCAGGCCGACCACCCCTTGTCCGGGCAGGACGCGAAAGTGCTTGGCAGGGTTGACCTTTTCACCGAACGTGGCCTCTAGAGCGAGGTGGTGGTGGTCGACGTCAAACAGAAACAGTGCGGCCGCCTCGGCGTCGACGATATCGGCGGCCGTGGCGACGATCATATGGACAAGGCGCCCATAGCCGACCGGCGCGGCGATAGTGCCGGTTGCCGAGGCTTTCGTCAGTGCGGCACGGAGATCGGCCGCGAACCGGTCCTCCTTGATGCGCCGCTCGAGACGCTCGATCTCCGCTTGCTGTCGAGCAATGGTCGCCGTGGCATCGGTCGGTACCGCCCCGTGGCGAGCTTCCATATCGGTCCTTACTGCCGGTCTACCGCCGGTCTACCGGCGGGACATCAGCGAGTAGCTGCGTTCCCCTGTCGATGGTGCGGTTCCTCTGTCGATGGCGCGGCGACACATCGGCGTTTTCCGGCCCGGGCGCCGACGGACGGGCTCCTACATTTTCGACACTGCCGCGGGCGCAGGTCACCAGGCACCCTGCTCGATGGCGAAGAACTGCGCGGGCAGCCATGCGTCGGCCTGGATTTTCGGTTGGTATGTCGTGGGCAGGTTTTGCCCGTATTGAGGTGGTGCCGACGCGGCGAGTGTGGCAGCGGGTCGACAAGGGCAGCCGGTGAATCCTCGGCTAGCTGCAAGGGTATGGTTGGGCTCTCCATCCTGACGCCCTTTCACCGTGTCGGCTAGTCATGCAGAGCGAATGTTAACTCGTTTGCGCGCCGCAATAACGGGCTTTGTGATCTTTGCCGCGACGCGCCCATCGCCCAGTCGGGCCGTGCACCGCTCACCTGGCTTCACGGCGGAGTCGATTAACGGCGCTGCAAGGATCTCCTGGATGAATCCGACGTTTCCGTGGGTCTGGGTTCATGTGGCGCGGCCGGGTAGTGGTGGGCAGAGACCCGCCTCGGGTGAGTAATGCCATCGCGATGAGTGCGCCTGGGCTGTGAAATCCATAGGCGCGTTTGGTCAGTGCCCGCAGGTGGGAGTTGGTGGCTTCGGATCGGGCGTTGGACAGACCGTGGTCGAGGGTGTTGCACATCAGGTCGCGGTAGCGGCGGATGCTGCGGGCGAGCGCGACGAATTCGGGGATGCGCGAGTGCGACGCCCACGACAGCCACCCGATCAGCAGTTGGCGGCCCTGACCTGAACGGGAATGACCGGGAGGCCGAGAGCCTTGGCGTAGCCGAGCTCGGCCTGGGACGGCTTGGAATGTTCCGAATTCTCTGACGAAGACGGCCTGGCTGCGGCCGATAGTTCGATATTGCCGCCGGTCAGGGCGCCGCGATCTGTTCTTTGCCCATCGGGGCCACGTTCGACGACGGCACTTGGACGACCAGGTTGACCAGGCGCTGTGTCTCACGCTGGTGACCAACGCCGCGGTGCCGTGTTATCCGGGGTGCTCGGCGATGCACTCGACGCTTTGCCGACTGAAGGTCTCGACGTCGGCAACGACGCCATCGCCCACCTCACGCCGGCGCAACACGATCACATCAACTCCCCCACGGCACGCACTCCTTCGACATCGACGCCGAACTCCGGCGCCAAGGTCGCCGGCGCCACGCCTCACCGCCTGACCGTGCGCCAAGTTCACGAAAACAACCAGATTGGTTTCGTTGCTGAACCGACCCCGAATGGGCACAATCCGTCACCCGACTGAAGCGTCCATAACCCGAGCCATCGCGAAAGCCAAGACGACCGGGGTCAACTTTCAAGAATCCACCCGGGTTTTCGGGTGCTTCAGCCGCCGGTTTCGATCAGCCGGTGTTGCGGACCCAGCCCAAGGTCAGGCCTGAATCTCCCGTCTACTAGAACATCTCGGCGACCGTAGCTGAACGCAGGCGGCTACCACTCGTCGTCGTCATCCCCGTCGCGCAGCAGCTTCTCGGGATGCCAGAAGGTGTTGGTTCTCGGTTGGCCGCGGTCGAGGTGCGCGGGCGGAATCCACTCGGTGTCGCCGTGGGTGTTTTTGCGGGTGCTCCAGCCGCCGGGTTGCAGGATGCGGTGTTGGGTGCCGCAGCCAAAGGTCAGGTTGTTGACGTCGGTGGCGCGGCAGACGGCGTGAGGGGTGACGTGGTGGACCTCGGAGTAGTAGCCGGGCACCGTGCATCCCGG
>DATJBA010000271.1:0-10473 GCA_035515675.1 Mycobacterium sp. | reverse complement strand
GCCTGCGCGCGTTGGTTGGCTCGTCGTTGGAGGATACAGCGTCGCGGTGGTGCTGGTCATAGCATCGTTTGTCTGGGGGTGGCACGGCGCCTACGCGACTCGGCCGGTCGACGAAGTTGTGTCAGTGGTGTGTCTGGTGTTCGCGGCGGGATGTGCCGCCATCGCGGCCCGCTTCGCGGTCGGGCGCCGCAGATTCGGATGGCTGGCGCTGGGGACAGGCCTCTTGGGCTGGGCGGTCGGCGAGGTCATCTGGGCGATCCATGACGTGCGCCCGGGACTCGATCACGCCGCTCACCCGGGGGCGGCTGAGATCGTGCTCGTCTTGTACCCAATCGCCGCCATGGCGTCGTTGACGCTGCTAACCGATCGCATTCACCGCATTTGGCAACTGGCGCTGGACGGCGCCATCGTGGCCAGTTCACTTTTCCTGACCTCGTGGGTATTCGTGCTCGACAAACTGATACGCGAGGGGAGTAACTCGCGGCACGCGACATCTGTACACATTTTCGCCGACGCCATCGTCATCACGATGGCGCTCGTGATGTTGTCGCGGGCTCGTCCTGGCCGCCGACCGAGCCTGAACCTGTTAGCCGGCGGAATCGCAATGATCGGTGTTGCCGACATCGTGATTGTTTTCCAGACCGGAGTTGGCAGCTATCACACCGGCGATCTGGTCGACGTGACCCGGGTGGTCGGGCTGGGACTGGTGGCGCTGGCTGCGCTATCCAGTGTCCGCGAGTCTCCCACAGCGCCGACGCAGGGTGAGAATACGTCCCGTCTCCGGCTGTGGTTGCCGTATTTGCCGCTGCTGCTGGCTGCCGCGGTCGGATTGGAACGCGCGGTGAGCCGGATGGAGCGCGGATCGTTGCTCGTCCCGCTGGGAATCCTGGTGGCCGCAGTGCTCGCCCGACAGCTGGTGGTGCTTTTCGAAAACCAGCGCTTGTTGTCTGAAGTGTCGCGGGAAGCTTTTCGGGACAGTCTGACCGGTCTGGCCAATCGGACTCTGTTTCTCCAACGATTGGAGCTAGCCGTCGCCCTTCGACATAGCGTTGCCGCACCGATCGCGCTGTTGTGCCTCGATCTCGACAACTTCAAGTCGGTCAACGACGCCTTGGGCCATCCCGCCGGCGACGAGCTCCTCATCCGGGTCGCCGAGCGGCTCACGGCTTCGGTGGGGGAAGCGGGCACCGTTGCACGGCTTGGTGGTGACGAATTCGCGTTGCTAATCGAAGGTTCCGTCGAGGAATCACAAGCGGCAGCGCATCGAGTCCTTGAGTCATTCAGCGCGGCGATCGTGATCGACGGCGTTCCCATACGGGTACGGCCGAGCATCGGGTTCACAGTGGCTGGCGCCGCATCCAATTGCACCGTCGACCAGCTCCTACGGCACGCCGACTTGGCGATGTATGCCGCCAAACGCGAAGGTGGCCAATGTATCCGAAGTTTCGTGCCCGATCTGCCCTTCCCCTATACATTTTCGCAATCCACCGATCCGTCGGTATCGGCCGTTCAAGGCCGGGTAGCCGCATCGGACTTCCAGGGCGCTGCGGGCACCTCCCGACCAGCGGACACTACCGGCAAAGAGACGACGACGCTGGCACCGGCGCTCAGGCCGATTTCTGAAGTCGCAACACCAACACCAGATCAACCCAACGATGCGGCAAAGGGCATTCGGTGGCCCCCGACAGCAGTCCGGATTGCCATGGCTATCTTGGGGGCCGGCGTTATCGCCTTCACCGCCTCGAGCGTTTTCAATGCGGATGCCGGTCACAGCGTATTCTTCGCCGACTTCTTGTACCCTGCGTTGAACCTTTCGGCAGCTGCACTGATAGCCGTTCGCGCTTACCGCATCAGGGCCGAGCGCTTTGCTTGGATTCTGATCGCGGCCGGCATGACAAGTTTGGCGATGGGCGACGTTGTCTACGCCCTGTGGGTGCCGGATGGTCAATCCTCATCAGCGGCAGACCCGGAGTACCTGGCGTTTTATCCGTTTGTCTACGCTGGGCTGTTGCTGCTCATGCGGGCACGCTGGATGCAGGTGCCGGTTGCGATACGGCTCGATTCCCTGGTCTGCGGGTTGACCATGGCCGCGGCGGCCGCGGCCTTGACGGCAGGGCCAATCCACGCGGCCGCGGCCCGCGCACCGGCAACCGTGCTGGTGGGCCTCCTTTATCCGTGGGGCGATCTTATCCTGCTGGCTCTGGCCGCTGGCACGCTGCCATTCTTCCAGTGGCGCAACGAGTTTCGCTGGGCCCTTCTCATTGCCGGATTTGTTGGGTTTGCGGTGGCAGACACGGCGTATCTCTTCCAGACCGCCGCCAGCTCATACCGGGTTGGAAGCGTGCTGGATGCCTGCTGGCCCGCTTCGTCATTACTGGTGGCGATGGCCAGCTGGGCGCCCGCTTCGCCGGTGGCGCCGCTACCGAGGCGCGGATCCGGCCCCTACTTCAAGCCCGTGGCGTGCACGGTCGTGGCGCTCGGAGTCGCCATCCTGGGTCACAACTCACGACTCGCGGTGACTTTCGCCGCATTGACCCTGGTCGTGATCGCCGTCCGATTTGCGGTGACCTTCCGAGACGTCACCATGTTGGCCGAAAGCCACAAACACGCGATGACCGACGACTTAACCGCGCTGCCCAATCGGCGCTCACTGGCGACAGCCCTTATTGCGACGTCTGACCCCCCGCTGGCGGGGCCCGCGTCGGTGAAAAGGACATCATCACGTCGAGCGCTCCTGTTGCTGAATCTTTTTGAATTTCAAGAGATCAACGACTCAGTCGGTCACCACTTCGGCGATGAGCTGTTGTGCCACCTCGCGAATCGACTTGTGAACAACGTGCGTAGTGAGGACCTGCTTGCACGCACAGGTGACGACGAATTCGCAATCCTGCTGGCCGAAGGGTCCGACCTGATCACCGCACGCGCCCAAGCCGGGCGTTTGCTCGAAGCCTTGAGCGAACCATTCGCGCTGGATCCGATCACCGTGCAAGTCGATGCCTGCATTGCTATTGCGCTCTGTCCCGACCACTGTGATCATCCGCAGGAATTGCTGAATCGCGCCGAGACGGCGATCCCGCACGCCAAATCGGCCGCAAACAAGATCGCGGTGTACGACTCGGTTTTTGAGATATATCGCGACGATCCCAACCTCGTCGAGGAACTGCGCGCCACGCTGTTGAACGGTGACCACCTGACGGTGCACTACCAGCCCAAGATCAACGCGAGCGACGGCAGCGTACACAGCGTCGAGGCACTGCTGCGGTGGCAGCACCCCAGCCGTGGGTTGCTGCTACCGGACGAGTTCCTGGCCGTCGCCGAACGCGCTGGGCTGATGCGCAGGGTGGCCAACCGCACGATCAGCGTGGCCTTCGAACAGATCCGGTCTTGGCGCGGCCAGGGCATGCCGCTGACCGTCGCGGTGAACCTCTCGACGACGAATCTCCTTGACCTTGACCTGGTGAACACGATCGAGCGGCTCCTGCGAAACAACGATTTGCCCCCCGACGCTCTCATCGTCGAAATCACCGAAAGCGCCCTCGTCGACTCGGTGCGGTCCCGCAATACCGTCGCCGAGCTACGGCAAATCGGCGTTCGCATCTCGATTGACGATTACGGCACCGGATGGTCATCGCTGGCGCGCCTGCAGGATGTGTCGGTCGACGAGCTGAAACTCGACAGGATATTCGTGGCGCGGCTGGCACACGACCCGCGATCGGTTGCCATCGTGCGGTCCACGGTGGCGTTGGCGCAGAGCCTGGGCGCCGACCTCGTGGCCGAGGGAGTCGAAGACCAGGTCACCTTGGAGGCACTGCGACGATATGGCTGCACCATCACACAGGGCTTCGTGCACAGTCCGCCGTTGCCGCCGGATGACCTACTGCGTTGGATCAACGGCCATGCGCCCAATCGCAACTCAAGTCAATCCGAGCAGGCGGGCGTGACCGACTGAAGCCTGACCACATTCGAGGCGTCTGCGGCGAGGCTGCACGAAGTGTCGGCCCTCGGCGCGGGCATCGCCATCGACGATTTCGGCACCGGATTCTCCAGCCTCGCCTACCTACGCACACTGCCTATCGACGTAGTCAAACTCGCCGGGGAGTTCATCGAGAACATCGACGACAACCTGCATGACCGGCTGGCCGATGAACAGATCGCTCGAGCAATGATCGATCTCGCCCACACACTTGGTCTCACCGTCACCGCTGAACAAGTCGAAACCCCCGGCCAAGCCGCCCGGCTGCGCGCCATGGGCGGCGACGCCGCCCAAGGCTGGTACTTCGCGAAACCACTGCCACCCGACAAGATCGCCACCGCACTAGGCCAGCGCCAACGAGCAGCCAATAGTCGCATCGCACAAGAACTTTGAATCCGTAGCCAACCATAGGAGGCAGACCCCCAGATCACCGCCAGATGGGTTTGGGTAATACACTGCACTCGCACAAAATTCAAGCACCCCAACGCAAGACACACCGGTTAACTACCAAGGCCGGAAACTCCCGCTAGGCACTTGGGTGGTTGAATTGGTAGCGCAGGGCTCGGCCGAGTCGGCGTATCGGGGTGATGCGGAACAGGAGCGGCATGAATTGCCCGTAGAGCCACGAGTAATGCCGCTTAATCCCGACTGGATCCCAGTACCACGATTCGGAGTCAAAGACCAGGCCAGGGACCGCTTTTTCTAAGTCGTGCGGGTCGTTGACGCTCCAGTCCAGTTGGGCGCCAGAGGCCTTCACCGGGGCATAGCGTTGCAAACCCCACACTCCCACCGGGCTGTAGCCGTCGAAGAGCAGTTCACCACTGGGGAAGTGTTCGGTGATGCGGCGCAGCATCGCTACGCCGTCAGCAGCGCGCAGATAAGGTGTCAGCCCTTCGGCGATGACCAGGACGGGCCAGGCGGCGGGGATGGTGTCAAGCAGTCGCGGATCGGTGACCGAGGCGGCGATGGTGTGCAGACCTGCACGCGGCGGAAAAAGCCGCCGCCGCAACGTGATGACGTCGGGCAAGTCGATGTCATACCAGTCGACGGTGGACGGCGGGTTGACCCGGTAGATGCGGGTGTCCAGTCCGCAGCCCAGATGCAGCACCACGCATTCGGGGTGTACGTCGATGAAGCGCTGAACCCACCCGTCGTAGGCCTTCGCCCGCACCGCAGCCGAGTTTTGGTCGCGGCGGCGCAGCCGCAACGCGGCGAAGTCGCAGTCCAGCCGCTGCAAGGCCTGATCGGCCTGCCGGTCGGAAAGGATCGAATCCGGCCGACGGCTATCGAGCGCTTTGCCATACAACCCAATCAGCGCAGTCTGCTCTGCTCCGGTGAGACCGACCTTTTCGATCCCCGTCATGCCCCTCCGATCTGGTGGTCGTCCTGGTGGCGAGTAGGGCCGGGTGCGGTCATGGTCCTGCCAGGTTCGACCAGGATTTTGCAGTGCTGGCTGGGGTCGGCGAGCGCCTGAAATGCTGTTGGCATCTTGTCAAGGCCCACCGTTGCGGTGATCATCGGTGTGACGTCGACGCGGCCGTCGGCGATAGCGGTGAGTGCGCTGGCGAACTCCTCAAGGGTGTATGCGACAACGAATTGGACCGACAGTTCCTTGGCGATCCCGTAATACGGGATGATCGTGTCCGGTTCCATGCATAGCCCTGCGACGACGATGCGGGCACCGATAGGGACGTCATGGATGATCTGCTGGATGATTCCCGGCACGCCCACCGCCTCAAAGACCACGAGCCGGCCGCTACCGGCGGCGCGTCGCCCGGCCTGGATGGCGGATTCGGCTGCGGGGTCGACGGTTTGGGTCGCGCCCATGAGGGTGGCGAGTTCCCTGCGTCGGGGAGAGAAGTCGGAGCCGATCACGGTTTCGACTCCGGCGGTGCGCAGCGCGGCGATGATGGCGAGTCCGATCGGTCCGGATCCGAGGACGACCGCTGTTTCGCCGGGCCGCACGGCTGATTTCGCGACGGCGTGCACGCCGACGGCGAGGGGTTCGGTGAGCGCGGCCAGCTGCGGGTGCAGGCCATTGGGCACCGGGACGACCAGCGGCGCGGACAGCAGCATCAGTTCGGCGTAACCACACGGGTGATCGTTGTTGTAGGTCAGCCGGTGTACGCCGCTGCCCGACAGCAAAACCGGCACGGACACGACTGTGGTGCCCGGCGGTGGGCCATCGGTCCTCGGGCCTGCCTCGAGCACTTCTGCGCAGAATTCATGTCCCATGAAGACGTCTTTGGACAGGTCGACGTGGGAGTCACCGACGGCGGCTGGACCCAGGGTCGGCCACAGCTCGTCATTGATGCCCACGATGGTTTGGGCGTGGCGGATGAAATGCAGGTCAGTGCCGCAGATGCCACAGGCGAGCGTGCGGACCAGCAGCTGCCCTTGCTCGGGCCGGGGATCGGCGACATCGACCACCGCAAGGTGGCCGTCTCGGAACACGCCCGCGCGCATTGTGGTCCCTTCTACTCGAATTCGGCTGTCCCGATGGGGCTATTCGGATGGGTTTTCTTGGAAGTAAGTGTTCGCGTAGTCGACGAGCGCCTGCAGCTCGGCTGGTCCGACAGCTTCCTCAAAAAGTGCATGAGTTCGGCCAGCACGTCCGGGCGGGGCAGGGCCTCGAGTTCGGGTGCAAGTTCGGCGACCGTCCAGGCCCGGTCGCCACGCTGCACGTAGCCGTCGGGTGACCAGTTGCGCAGCAGGGTGACGGTGCCGCCGCGAACGGCCAGGAATTGGCCGGTCATCGGGCAGCCGGCGGTGGCCAGGTAGGCGGCCACTGGAGCGATCCGTATCGGGTCGCGCCGATCGAACCGCCCCTCCGGGGGTGCATCCGAAAAGCCCGGGACAAAATCCAGGCTGGTGCGGGTGCGGATCATGCTGGACACCAGGCAATTGACCCGCGCCCCTAGGCGGCTGAGCTCTAGGGCATGCACGATGGTCATCGCCCCCACCCCGGCCTTGGAGGCGGCGTAGTTGGACTGCAGCGGCAGCGGCTGAGTCAACCCAGATTCAGAGGCCGTATTGATGATCACCCGATCGACCCCGGGGCCATGCTGATCGACCTGGGCACGCCAGTAGTAGGCCGCCCAGCGGCTGACCGCGAAGGTGCCCTTGAGGTTGACCGCCATGACCGAGTCAAACTGGTCTTCGGTGATGTTCTCCAGCGCCGCGTGGTTGTCGATGCCCGCGTTGTTGACCAGCACGTGCAGGTCCCCGAAGGCGTCGGTCGCCGCATCGATCATGTGGCGCGCGTCCTGCCAATCGGTGACGTCGTCATTGTTGGCGATCGCGTGGCCGCCGGCTGCGGTGATCTCGTCGGCCACGGCTTGGGCGATGCTTGCGTCGATCCCAGTGCCGCCGCGCTCGACGCCTCGGTCGTTAACCACCACACGTGCGCCTTGCGCGGCGAAAAACAGCGCCTCAGCCCGCCCGATCCCCCGACCCGCCCCGGTGATCAGAGCGACCCGGCCCCCCAGACTGCCCATCACGGCACTCCCATCTCGGGTGATCGCCCCGTTCTCTGATATGATTACATTGAATATAAACTTTTATCGCATATATTACTATACTGAATGTACCTCTGAGGACGCTTCCACACATGACTGACGAACTGGGTTTGCGGGACCGCAAGCGCCAGCGCACCCGCCAAGCGCTGATCAGCGCCGCCATGCGCCTGTTCCAGGAGAAGGGCTACGAGCAGACCACCGTCGCCGAGATCGCCGCAGCCGCGGAGGTGTCGACCAAGACCTTCTTCAACCACTTCGCGAGCAAAGACGAGGTTCTCTTCCCGCACCTGTCGGCGCGCATCGACGGCGCGGTTGCTGTCATCGAGCAGCGCAAGCCCGCCGAAAACATGTCTGACGTGCTGATGCGGGCCATGGAGCACATGTTGGCCAACGCGGTCAGAGACGAACTCGACGGTGGGTTAGCGTCGGTGCGGTTGCCCATGGTCATCTCCGTACCCTCAGTGCAGGCGGCGACCCTGCACCGGTATTTCCAAGCTGAAACCCGGCTCGCCGAAGCACTTCACCGGGCTTACTCCGACATTCTCGACGCCCCGGCGGCCGGCGCTGTCATTGGCTCACTGATGGGCGCAGCCCTTGCCGCCGCGCTCATCTGCTTGCAGCGCGGCGACACCACCGAACAGGTTCAGGCCGCCGTCCGTCGGGCCATCGGCATCGCCATGGCGGGACTACGCAGCGTGGGTAACAACCCATCACCGGGACCAACTCGTTCCAGCAAGAAGTTTCTGATGTAGCCGATCCAGCCGAGGGCCGTTCGTTGTTTCTTGCGGTCGTCCTTGGCGCCGGGACGTTTGTTAAGCCGGTAGGAGAACAGTTGATGGCTGCTGTTGATCAATCGGTCCAGAAGTGATTCGGCCACAACGGGATTGGGTTGCAACGGATACCAGAACGGATACCAGTTGAGATCGCCGAAGTCCCCTGCACTGCCTTCGCGTCCACCCCAGCGCATGCCACGATTTTGTTGCCGTTGTGGTTGTGGATCTCGGCACGAATGTTGATCTGACTCTCGACGTAGAGGCAGAGAACATCGCGCACGCGTGCCGGGTCAAACCGCGCTCGATCGGCGATCGACCCCTACGGCATGCAAGGGCTGCCGCCGTTGTCGACGCCGATCAGTGCATAGCCGCCGGGCGGCCGGTTGGACATTCTGACAACGTCCTTGACGAACTTAAGCCTGCCTCCGCGCACGTCGAGATCGACGCGCTCTTTCTAGCGCTCATAGGTCAAATGCGGCGCGCTGAGCATGTCTGACGCATGGTGCGCGTCCGACGATCAGACACAAACCGGACACGGTGACAGCCCTCCCGACAGGGAACCCGTGAGCGCGCCTCAGTCAGTGGTGCGCGCCGCGGACTCCCGGGGAGCAGGTACCCGATGCCCCGCATCACAGGGTCGACCACGCGCTCGACAGCCACTGCGGAGCGACCCACTTCATGGCCGACCACCACCCATACGGCCAGTCGGAGCGCGGCCGGAGCCGCGGACGCCGGTAGACCGCGAGCCCCGAGGCCGCCAAGGCCGTAGGGCGCGAGAGCGATGGCGATCGGTCAGACGGCGGGAGTGGCGTAGGCCGCGCTTCGGCTGGGACTGACGGGCTTGTTATATGTGTGCCAAAAGTGTCCGCGACGCCGTCGAGGGCGGCGTTGATGCGTAGTTGTCGGCCGCGGATGCCCTGGGGCTACGGTTCCCTAGCCCCGACTTGGTGGCCTCGGCGGCGGCACTGTTTGAGCCGGCCGAACCATGGGCACACGGGCGAGACCGCCTGAAACTCGGCGGCCTCATAGCCAGCAGGTCGGGTAACCGTGCTGCCGAGGCGGTTCGAGGCGCAACCGCCAAACACCTCGTGTGTGTCGATTCGTGGCTACTTGTTGTATTTGGTGCTGCCGTCAGCCGCTGCGGCGACGTCCGGCCGCGGCCGGTCATGGCTGCGGCGACATACAAACGGTTGATTCAGCCTTAGGCCATTACGCATACTTTTTGGATGATGTGAACCATGCAACGAACTTGTAGTATCCACCTTGGACGGCGATGGAGAGGGGGCGCCCGTGCTGCTGATGACCGGCAAGGTGTCTGGTGGACGAGTTGATACGGCGATCAACGCAGCGCCGATGAAGGCGCAACGCCGGCTCGGGCTGGCCCTGTCGTGGCCGCAGATCACCTCGGTGTTCCTCCTCGACGTCGCGGTGCTGGTGCTGGCCAGTCACTGCCCCCTACAGCAGCCCGTCGCGTGGTGGGTGGGTGTCGCCGTCGCGCTGGTCGTGACGGTCGTCATGGTACTCACCCACCGGGGGATCACGGTCGCCTCAGCGGTCGCCTCAGCTCTGGCCAGGTGGTGGGATTTGTTGGCCCGCGACATGCGGGACTCGTCGCCTGATCCGGAGGCGACACTGAGCCCGGGATGCACGCCCGCGATCGATCACCGGCGCCGCTTCGGCCGCGACGTGGTCGGGGTGCGCGAGTGCCAGGGTCAGCTGGTCGCGGTGATCGCCGTGGACGGGCCGGCGGACGCACCGGCGTTGGGGCATCGGCGCCAGACGGTGTCGTCGGGTACTTTGCCGGTGGCGGCGGTGGCCGCGCGGCTGCGCCAGTTTGATGTGCGCCTTGACGCCATCGACATTGTCTCGGTGCGAAAGCGACACGTCTGCGAGGCCGCCGATCCATCCGCCCCGCCAACCGTCGACGATCGCCCCGCGGGTGTCCGGCACGGTACGTGGCTGGTGTTACGGATGGATCCGCGGCACAATCTCGCCGCGGTGGCGGCCCGCGATTCGGTGGCCTCGACCCTGGCGGCGGCCGCCGAGCGGCTCGCCGGCGATCTGGACGGACGGCACTGCGCGGCCCGGCCTTTGACCGGCGATGAGCTCGCCGAGGTGGACACCGCCATAGCGGCGGGTCTGCAACCGACTTCGACTCGGCCGGGATGGCGTCACCTCAAGCATTTCGACGGGTACGCGACCAGCTTCT
>DATJBA010000270.1:0-24360 GCA_035515675.1 Mycobacterium sp. | reverse complement strand
TCGGAGGCCGCCGGTGGTGCCGTGGGTGGTCTCGGCGAAGTCGGCGAGCGCGTTGCGGGCGCAGGCCGCGCGGTTGGCCGCCCATGTGCGCGCCCATGGTGGGCTGGATGTTGCCGATGTGGGGTGCTCGCTGGCGGGCCGGTCGACTTTTGAGCATCGCGCGGTGGTGGTGGGTGGTGATCGGGATCGGCTGCTGGCCGGGCTAGACGAGCTGGCCGGCGATGACGTCGTATCGGTCATTCGGGGCATCGCCACACCAGCGGGCAAGACCGTCTTCGTCTTCCCCGGCCAAGGCTCCCAATGGCTGGGCATGGGAATGGGATTGCACGCCGGATACCCGGTATTCGCCGAGGCGTTCAACACCGTCGTGGGCGAACTGGACCGCCACCTGCTCCGGCCACTGCGCGAAGTGATGTGGGGCCACGATGAAAACCTTTTGAACACCACCGAATTCGCACAACCAGCTTTGTTCGCGGTGGAAGTCGCATTGTTCCGGCTACTCGAGTCCTGGGGCGTGCGGCCCGACTTCGTGATGGGCCACTCGGTCGGTGAGTTGTCGGCGGCCCACGTCGCCGGCGTCCTGTCGCTGGAGAACGCCGCGGTGCTGGTGGCCGCCCGCGGCCGATTCATGCAGGCGCTACCGGCGGGCGGGGCGATGATCGCCGCGCAGGCCACCGAGGAGGAAGTGCGGCCGCTGCTGGGTGCCGGGGTCAGCATCGCCGCGGTCAACGGGCCAGCCTCGGTGGTGATTTCGGGCGCCCAGAACGCTGTGGCCGCGGTGGCGGACCGGCTCCGCGGTGACGGCCGCCGGGTGCACCAGTTGGCCGTATCGCACGCGTTCCACTCCCCGTTGATGGATCCGATGATCGACGAATTCGGAACCGTCGCTGCCGGGCTCGCCATCGGGAAGCCGACCATCCCGATTGTGTCGAACGTGACCGGGCAGCTGGCGGGAGACGACTTCGCGTCGCCGGCGTACTGGAAGCGGCACATCCGCGGAGCGGTACGGTTCGCCGACAGCATCCGCTTCGCGCACTCGGCCGGCGCAAACCGTTTCCTCGAAGTCGGGCCCAGCGGCGGCCTGACGGCCTCGATCGAAGAGTCACTCCCCGATGCTCCTGTGGCAACGATGTCCGCACTGCGGAAGGACCGCCCCGAGCCGGCAACCCTGATGAACGCCGTTGCGCAAGGGTTTGTCAACGGCATGGACGTGAACTGGCGCGGAGCAATCGGTGCGGCCAACTTCGTTGAATTGCCCACGTATGCCTTTGAGCGCCGACGGTTCTGGCTCTCCGGCGACGGAGCTGTGGCCGATGCCGCCGGCTTGGGATTGGCGGCCAGCGAGCACGCACTGCTTGGCGCTGTGGTCGAATTGCCGGCCTCCGGCGGTGTGGTGCTGACGGGACGGTTGTCGCCGAGCACGCAGGGCTGGTTGGCCGATCACGCCGTTGGTGGGGTAGTGCTGTTCCCCGGTGCGGGGTTCGTGGAGTTGGCGATCCGCGCCGGCGACGAAGTGGGCTGCGGGGTTGTCGACGAATTGAGTCTGGCGGCGCCGTTGGTGTTGCCGGCTGCGACTTCTGGGGGCTCGGTGGCGGTGCAGGTAGTGGTCGATGGCCCAGACGAATCGGGTAGTCGTGCGGTATCGGTGTTTTCACGTGCCAAGACTGGTTCCGGCTGGCTATTGCACGCCGAGGGCGTGCTGAGTGCCGGGTCGGTGAAGCCGAGCGCGGATCTGTCGGTGTGGCCGCCGGTGGGTGCGATCCCGGTGGACGTCGGCGACGGGTATGACCGGTTGGCTGAGCGCGGGTACGGATATGGGCCCGCGTTCCGAGGCTTGACCTCGATGTGGCGTCGCGGCGATGAAGTGTTCGCCGAGGTCAACCTGCCCGCGGATGCCGGGGTCTCGGTGGCCGGGTTCGGGGTCCACCCGGTGATGCTGGATGCGGCTTTGCACGCGGTGATTTTGGCTTCCGATGGCGCCAAGGGCCTGGCGGTCGACGAGGGTTCGGTGCTGGTGCCGTTCTCGTGGCAGCAGGTGTCGTTGCATGCCGCGGGTGCGGCGGCGGTAAGAGCGCGAATTGCTCCGATGGGTCCGGCGTCGGTGTCGATCGAATTGGCCGACGGGCTGGGGCTGCCGGTGCTGTCGGTGTCGTCGATGGTGGCCCGGCCAGTGACCGATCGACAGTTGCTGGCCGCCGTGTCGAACTCGGGTCCGGACCGGCTCTTCGAGGTGGTCTGGTCAGTACAGCCGCCGTCGGACAGTATGCAGCCGGTGTCGGTATGCGCCTGGGGAGCAACGGAGTTGGACACCCTCGAGGCTGAGCCCGCAGCGCACGTGTTCGAATCAACGCCAGTGGTCGGTGACGTCGTCGCGGAGGTATACGCGGCCACGCGTGCGGTACTGACGGTGTTGCAATCGTGGTTGGCCCGCGACCGGGCAGGGATGTTGGTGGTGTGCACCCGGGGCGCGGTGGCGATGGCGGGGGAGGACGTCACCGATTTAGCGGGCGCTGCGGTGTGGGGGTTGGTGCGGTCGGCGCAGACCGAGCATCCCGGCCGGATCGTGCTCGTCGATTCTGATGCGGCCCTGGACAGTGAGGCGGTAGCCGCGGTTCTCGCGGTCGGTGAGCCGCAGGTGTTGCTGCGCGGCGCAACGGTGTACACGCCGCGGGTGCATGGCAGCCGCGCGGTCGGCGGTCTCTTGGTGTCTCCGGCTGATGGGCCGTGGCGCTTGGGGATCAGCAGCGCCGGCACCTTCGAGAATCTGCGGTTGGAGCGCATTCCCGACGCCGATGCGCCGTTGCAGCCCGGCCAGGTGCGAGTCGCATTGTCGGCGGTCGCCGCCAACTTCCGCGACGTCATGATCGCGCTGGGTCTCTACCCTGACCCCGACGCGGTCATGGGTGTTGAGGCATCTGGCGTCGTCGTCGAAACCGCCTCGGAGGAGGGTCGTTTCGCGGTCGGCGACCGGGTCATGGGCCTGTTCCCCGAGGGCACCGGAACGATCGCCACCACCGACGAGCGGCTGCTGGTCAAGGTGCCGACGGGATGGTCGCACACCGCCGCTGCCACCACATCGGTGGTTTTCGCCACCGCCTCCTACGCGCTGGTGGATTTGGCCGATGTCAAGCCGGGGCAGCGGGTGTTGGTGCACGCCGCCGCCGGTGGGGTGGGTATGGCGGCGGTGCAGTTGGCCCGGCATTTGGGGTTAGAGGTGTTCGCCACGGCCAGCCGTGGCAAGTGGGACACGTTGCGGGCCATGGGCTTTGACGACGACCACATCTCTGATTCGCGCAGTCTGGAATTCGAGGCCAAGTTCCGGGAAGTCATCGGCGGGCGCGGCATGGACGTGGTGCTGGACTCCTTGGCCGGTGAGTTCGTGGATGCATCTTTGCGGCTGGTGGCCCCTGGTGGGGTGTTTTTGGAGATGGGCAAGACCGACATCCGCGATCGCGGGGTGGTCGCCCAAGACCACCCCGGCGTGCGGTACCGCGCCTTCGACCTCTTCGAAGCGGGACCGGATCGCATTCAGCAGATCCTCGCCGAGTTGGCTTCGCTGTTCGGCGAAGACGTGTTGCGGCCGTTGCCGGTGACGACGTTTGACGTGCGGCGTGCGCCTGCGGCGTTGCGATATTTGAGTCAGGCCCGCCATGTCGGCAAGGTCGTGATGATGATGCCGGATGCGTGGGCGGCGGGCACCGTGCTGATCACCGGTGGCACCGGGATGGCGGGCTCAGCGCTGGCGCGCCATGTGGTGGCCCGTCACAGGGCGCGAAACCTGGTGTTGGTCAGTCGCCGCGGTCCGGATGCACCCGGGGCCGCGGAATTGGTGACCGAGTTGCGTGCGGCCGGTGCCCAGGTGCAGGTGGTGGCCTGCGATGCGGCCGACCGCGAGGCGTTGGCCAAGGTCATCGCCGATATCCCGGTGCAGCATCCGCTATCGGCCGTGATCCACACGGCCGGCGCACTCGATGACGCGGTGGTGACATCACTGACTCCCGAGCGCGGTGATGCGGTGTTGCGGGCCAAGGTGGATGCGGCGTGGAATCTGCATGAGTTGACCCGCGATCTGGATGTGTCGGCGTTTGTGATGTTTTCGTCGATGGCCGGGCTGGTGGGATCGTCGGGTCAGGCCAACTACGCGGCAGCCAACTCGTTCCTGGACGCGCTGGCCGCCCACCGAAGGGCGCACGGGCTGCCGGCGATCTCGCTGGGGTGGGGTCTGTGGGATCAGGCCAGCGCCATGACCGGCGGACTGGCGACCGTCGACTTCAAACGGTTCGCCCGCGACGGCGTCGTGGCGATGTCCTCCGAGGAAGCCCTCGGATTGTTCGACACCGCAATGATTGTCAACGAACCGTTCATGCTGCCCGCCCATATCGACTTTGCGGCATTGCGGGTCAAGTTCGATGGGGGCACGCTGCCGCCAATGTTCGTCGATTTGATCAACGCGCCCACCCGGCGGCAGGTCGACGACTCGCTGGCCGCTGCGAAATCGAAATCGGCTCTGCTGCAACGCCTCGAAAGGCTGCCCGAGGACGAGCAACACGCAATTCTGCTGGACTTGGTGCGTTCCCAAATCGCGACCGTGCTGGGCAGCACCAGCCCCGAGGCCATCGACCCGGACAGGGCGTTCCAGGAGCTGGGTTTTGACTCGCTGACCGCCGTCGAAATGCGCAACCGGCTCAAATCCGCTACCGGCCTGGCGCTTTCACCGACGCTCATCTTCGACTACCCGAACTCCGCAGCGCTGGCCGGCTACATGCGCCGCGAACTCGTCGGCATATCGGAGCAACACACCCCGGCCGCTGTGCCCGGGGAAGCCGAAATCCAGCGCATTGTCGGGTCCATTCCGATCAAGCGCCTTCGGCAGGCCGGGGTTTTGGAACTGTTGCTCGCGTTGGCAAATGAAGCCGGCGGCAACGGGCAGGCGGCAGCCCCTGCTGTCACCACGGAAAAAGACATCGCAGACATGGACCTCGACGACCTGGTCAACGCGGCGTTGATGAACGACGACGAGTAGCCATGAGCGAGGGTAGTCAGTGAGAATCGCGGTCACCGGGGCCAGTGGTGTACTCGGCCGCGGCCTCGCCGCCCGATTGCTCAGCCAGGGCCACGACGTCGTCGGGATCGCCCGTCATCGACCCGAAAGCTGGTCGAGCGCAGCTGATTTCGT
Source organism: Mycobacterium sp. (assembly GCA_035515675.1). Taxonomy (GTDB): domain Bacteria; phylum Actinomycetota; class Actinomycetes; order Mycobacteriales; family Mycobacteriaceae; genus Mycobacterium. The sequence goes on along the minus strand of DATJBA010000270.1, from coordinate 19,184 downwards.
CGTAGCAGATATCCGGGACGCAGTCGCGGTCAAACGCTGCGTCGTCGGTGCGGACGTCGTCGCGCATTGCGCATGGGCGAAGAGCCCCGGCCAAGAAGACCGGATCAGCCACCAGGTCAATATCGGCGGCACGCTCAACCTCCTTGAGGCGATGGCTGAGAGCGGAACCGGGCGTATCGTTTTCGCTTCGTCGGCACACGTCTACGGCAGGGGAGACGCTCCAAAGACCGAGCACGACGCGATAACTCCGGTGTTCGCCGACGGCCTGCACAAGGCCCGCGTCGAAGAGATGCTGGCGGCCTCCGACGTCCCATGGGTCGCGATCCGCTCCGCGCTCATCATCGGGCGGGGGGTCGACAACTGGGTGCGCCGGCTGCTGGCGCTACCGGCATTTCCCGGCGGCTCCGCCGATCGCCGTGGGCAGGTAGTCCACATCGACGATGCGCTGCGGTTGTTGATACGCGCGATCCTGGACACCCGAATCGAGAGCGGCCCGGTCAATCTCGCCGCCCCGGGCACGCCGACGTTTCGTCAGATCGCTGCCGCGCTCGGGCGTCCGATCGTGCCGCTCGGCGACAGGTTCGCAGCGCCGCAGTGGCCCTTAAACTCACTGGGCCTGAGCTCGTTCGCCGAGCTGGAGCTGGTCCAGGGCGCTCCGCTGATGGATACCTCGCGGCTGCGCGACAAGTGGGGATTCCGGCCGGCCTGGTGTTCCGATGAGTGTATCGAAGATTTCGCAGTGGCGGTGCGTGGCCGAATCACAGTGGGCAAGCGGGTGATATCGCTGCCTTGGCGGCTGGCCAATATCCAGGATCTGCCTGCCGTCGACGCGCCGGCTGATGACGGAGTGGCGCCCAGATTGGCCGGCCCAGATGGAGACAACGGCGAATTCGACACCCCGATCGACCCGCGTTTCCCGACCTATCTGGCCACCAATCTGTCAGAGGCGCTGCCCGGCCCCTTCTCGCCGTCGTCGGCGTCGGTGACCGTCCGCGGCCTGCGCGCCGGCGGCGCGGGCGTCGCCGAGCGGCTGCGGCCCGGCGGGATAATCCAGCATGAAATCGCCACACGCATGGTCGCTGTGTTCGCCCACCGGCTGTATGGCGCGATCACGTCGGCGCATTTCATGGCCGAAACCGTGCCGTTCGCCAAGCCCGCGACGATTGTCAGGAACAGCGGGTTCTTCGGCCCCAGCATGGCCTCCCTACCGGTCTTCGGCGAGGAGCGTGTGCCCGTCGAAACCAGCCGCGCCCGACGGCAACTGCGCACCGTCCGCAACATCGGAGTATTCGGTGTCAATCTCATCGGCCTAAGCGCCGGTTCGCCCCGCGACACCCACGACTTCATCGCCGATGTCGATCGCCTGGAGCGCCTTGCCGGCGGCGACATCACCCAGCTCGACGATCGCCGGCTGCTCAGCCTGATTCTGTTGGCACGCGATCACGTCGTACACGGCTGGGTGCTGGCCTCGGGGTCATTCCTGCTGTGCGCTGCGTTCAACGTGTTGTTGCGCGGCTTGTGCGGGCGAGACACCGCCCCGCCGGCCGGGCCGGAATTGGTCAGCGCACGATCGGTGGAGGCGGTGCAGCGACTGGTGATGGCCGCCCGGCGCGACCCGAACGTGACTCGCCTGCTGGCCAAACCCGGCAAACACCTTGATGCGCTGGCCGCAGAGGCCGCGGCGTTTCATTCCGCGGTGTTGGACGAGCTGGCGCTGATCGGGCATCGCGGCCCGGCGGAGCTCGAGATGCTGTCGACCAGCTACGCCGACGATCCCGAGTTGCTGGTCCGGATGGTAGCCAGAGCGATGAGCGTGCCTCCCGCGCCCGAACCTCAGCATCCGCGGATTCCGTTGCACGCCAAGCCCGTAGCGTTGCTGGCCGTACGGCAACTCCGTGACCGCGAAGTCCGCCGCGACAAAATGGTGCGCGCCAACTGGGTGCTGCGCGGTCTACTGCGGGAGTACGGGCGCCGTTTGACCGACGCCGGAATCTTCAACACCGCCGACGATGTGTTCTATCTGTTAGTCGATGAACTCGATGCACTCCCGCCAGACGTTGCGGGACTGGTGGCCCGGCGCCGAGCCGAGCAGCGCAGGTTGGCCGGCGTCGTTCCGCCGACGGTGTTCAGTGGGAGCTGGCAGCCGTCCGTCACGTCGTCCCCAGCGCTGGCCAGCGGGGACACCCTGCACGGAGTCGGCGTGTGCGGGGGAAGGGTGCGCGGCCGAGTGCGGATCGTGCGGCCCGAGACCATCGACGATCTGCAACCCGGCGAGATTCTTGTCGCGGAGGTCACCGACGTCGGGTACACCGCCGCTTTCTGCTACGCCGCGGCCGTGGTGACCGAGCTGGGTGGTCCGATGTCGCACGCGGCCGTGGTGGCCCGCGAGTTCGGGTTCCCGTGTGTGGTGGACGCCCAAGGAGCCACCCGGTCATTGCCGGCGGGGGCGCTTGTCGAGGTTGATGGCACTGCGGGCGAGATTCGTGTCCTTCAACTAGCCCCCGAAGACAACCCGCCGCTTCCGGCCAGCGACCGCAGTCGGTGAAATCACCTGAAAGTGGCGGTATCGCCGGACCAGCTGAGGTTTTAGCAGCTGAACGCTATCCCGACGCCATCGGGCGGCGGGGCGGGCCGCAGGCAACCGAACGGCTCAATACCGGCGGTGGCGAACCGTGCCGCCGACTGGTGTGCGTAGTTCACGCAGAACAGGCCGGCTTGATCGGCGCGGCAACGGTAGTCGCCGAATGACAACGAATCCCCGCTCGCTAACTGGGGTCCATAGCCGTTGACGAACGGACCCGGATCTCCGCGGGCCGCCCCGACCCGCAGGTTCGTGCCGTCGAAGTCGACCCAGCCGCCTTTCCACTCGCCGTAGGCCGTCTCGGGCCGGGGCGGGGGATTGGTCAGGTCCACCAGGCAGACCGGCGCGCTGCCGGTGTGTTTGGAATCCGTCATGCAGGCGACGGGGCCGCCGGGACCGGACGTTGCCGTGAAGGCGATGTCGTCACCCAGCGGGGTGGTAGCGCCGTCGCGCGTCACGTTGTGATAGCGGGCGGGATCGGCGGGATGACCTGCCTCGATCCACGCGATGACATCGGAGATCGAGGCACCGGCGGCCGGCGCGGTCAAGCCTGCCCGCGGTTTGCTCCCTGACGGGGGAATGGTCGTCGGAGAAGTCCCCGCAGGTGTCTGGGTGGTGGTCTGCGTTTGCTCCGAGGGGCCGCCGACCGTATGTGAGCATCCGGCGACCAGCAACGACACTGTGACCAGCGCGGCAATCCGCATCCCGTCAGGCTAACCGCCACACACCGGATTTCGCCGCTGCCCGCGCGTTACGCCCGTCATGTCGGCTACCGTCGGGTCATGCATGAGCGCACTGTCCGCGCCCGCACGGCCACCGGCACCGTCGAAGGTTTCACCCGCGACGGCGTGAACCGCTGGCGATCCATCCCGTATGCCCGGCCGCCACTGGGGCCGCTGCGATTCCGGGCGCCGCAGCCGGCCCAGCCCTGGTCAGGTGTGCGCCACTGCCATGGGTTCACAAACTGTGCGCCGCAGCAGCGTCGCTACACCATGCTCGGCGTCGGCCGCTACCAGCCGATGAGCGAGGACTGCCTCACCCTGAACGTGGTCACCCCCGACACCGCCGGCGCAGAACCGCTGCCGGTCATGGTCTTCATTCACGGCGGGGGATACATCCTGGGCAGCTCGGCGACCCCGCTGTACGACGGTGCCGCGCTGGCGCGCCGCGGTTGCGTATACGTATCGGTCAACTACCGACTGGGCGCCCTGGGATGTTTGGACCTGTCGTCGCTGTCGACACCGGACATCACCATCGACAGCAATTTGTACCTGCGCGATCTGGCGCTGGCGTTGCATTGGGTCCGCGACAACATCGGGGAATTCGGCGGTGACCCAAGCAATGTCACCATCTTCGGTGAAAGCGCGGGCGCATGCATCGCCTCCACGTTGTTGGCGGTGCCCGCCGCCCAAGGCCTGTTCGCGCGGGCGATCTCGGAAAGCCCGGCGTCAGGCCTGGTGCGGTCGAAAGAGATTGCCGCCGAGTTCGCGAAGCGGTTCGCCAACCTGCTTGGCGCACGCACCCAGGACGCCGCCCATGCGCTGATGCAGGCTTCCCCGGCCCAATTGGTGGCGACACAACACCGTCTGATCGACCAGGGCATGGAGAACAGGTTGGGCGCCTTCCCAATTGGTCCGGTCATTGGCGACGACTGCCTGCCCATGGACCCCGTCGAGGCGATGCGGAGTGGTCGGGCGCATCGGGTGCCGCTCATCGTGGGCACCAACGCCGAAGAGGGCCGATTGTTCACCCGCTTCCTCAGAATGCTGCCGACGAACCAATCGATGATCGAAGAGCTGCTGGCCGACGCGGAACCAGCTGCCCGCGAACGTATTACCGCCGCCTACCCGGGCTACCCCGCATCGTCGGCCTGTATCCAGCTCGGCGGCGACTTCGCCTTCAGTTCGGCGGCCTGGCAAATCGCCGAGGCCCACGGCAGCCACGCGCCCACCTACCTCTACCGGTACGACTACGCCCCGCGGACGCTGCGCTGGTCTGGTTTGGGAGCTACCCATGCCACCGAGTTGCTAGCGGTCTTCGACGTCTATCGCACCAGCTTCGGCGCGTTGCTGACCGCCGCTGCCGATCGACGTGCCGCGCTGCGAGTCAGCAACCAGATGCAACGGCGTTGGCGGTCGTTCAGCCACATCGGCGTACCGGGCGACGACTGGCCCGCCTACACCGCCGCCGAGCGTGCGGTGATGGTCTTCGACCGCAAGACCCGCATCGAGTTCGATCCGCATCCACATCGCCGGATGGCATGGGACGGCTTCTCACTGGCGCGTTGAGCTGGCACGCTGACCTTCATGCATGTCGACGCCGAGCAAGTGATCGAACGACCCAGTGACCTCACGACCGCCTGGTTGGCCGCGGCGATCGGCGCCGGAGACGTCGCCGACTTCGCCGTCGAGCGCATCGGCACCGGCCAGATGAGCGAGTGCTACCGCATCCGGCTTACTTACGCCGACTCAGACGCCCAGCCTGGCGACAGGCCGGAGTCGGTGGTGTTGAAGGTCGCGGCCAGTGATCCGGTGAGTCGGCAAACCGGGCTGGCTCTGGGCCTCTACGAGCGCGAAGTTCGCTTCTACGGCGACATAGCGCCACGCCTGAGCGGGCCGATCGCGCCCTGCTACCACGCCGCGGTCGACACCTCGACAGGAGTGTTCGATCTGTTGCTGGGCGATGCCGGACCGGCGGTGGTCGGCGATGAAATCGCCGGTGCCACAATCGAACAGGCTCGTCTCGGTGTCGTGGAGTTGGGATGGTTGCAGGGTCCGCTGCTCGGCGACGCATCGCTGGCCGAAGCGCCGTGGCTCAACCGTGAGTCGCCGCTCAGCCAGGGGGCACCTCCCGCTCGCGGGGGAGCGATGATCACCCCGCTCTACGCCGGTTTCATTGACCGTTACGGCGACCAGATCGCGCCGGAGCACCGCCTGGTGTGCGAACGCCTGGTGGCCGCGTTCGACGGCTACCTGGCCTTAGAAAAAGAAGGGGAGTGGGGGCCAGGCCGAATCCAGGGCCTGGTGCATGGTGACTACCGACTGGACAACATGTTGTTCGGCACCGCCGGAGCCGACCGTGCGCTGACGGTGGTTGATTGGCAGACCGTTTCCTGGGGTCCGGCACTGACCGACCTGTCGTATTTCCTCGGCTGCGCGCTGCCGACGCAGGGTCGTCGGGAGCACTACGACGCGTTGCTGCGGGCTTACCACGAGGCGCTGGGGCCGCAGCCGCCCATCACCCTCGCCGAGGTCGGCGAAGGTGTCCGCCGGCAAAGCTTTTTCGGGGTGATGATGGCGATTGTCTCGTCAATGTTGGTGGAGCGCACCGAGCGCGGCGACCGGATGTTCATGACGATGCTGCGACGGCACTGTGATCACGTGCTCGACACCGACGCGTTGGCGACGCTGCCCGTTGCCGGGGCGCCGGAGCCGCTGCGACCGTCGGAGGAGGACGAACTCGCCCACGCCCCGACCGCGGAACCGCTGTGGAGTGAGAGCTGGTACGCCGACTTCGTCGATGCGGCACAGGGATTGGGCGGCTGGTTCCGCATCGGCCTGATAGCGAACCAGCAGACGGCATGGGTCCACGCGCTGCTGTGCGGACCTCAGATGCCGACCGTGGCCGTCGTCGACTGCGAAGTCCCGCTGCCAGCAGACCCGTGGATGTTGCACACCGACGCCTTCGAGGTGGGCCATTCCGCCAGCGCGCCGCTGCAGACTTACCGCGTGGACGTGCGTGCGCGGGGTGAGGCTTACCCGGACCCGTCGGCGTTGCTGCGCGGGGAGCCGGGAATTCCCGTCGAGATGACAATGAATTTGGTGTGGGCCACCGACGGCACCCCGTATAAGTACCGGCTGACGACGCGTTACGAGATCCCGTGCACCGTCTCGGGCACCGTCACCGTCAACGACACCAGCTACCGCGTCGACTCGGTTCCCGGGCAGCGCGATCACTCGTGGGGTGTGCGCGACTGGTGGAGCATGGACTGGATGTGGAGTGCGCTGCACCTGGACGATGGCACCCACCTGCACGGCGTGAACATCCGAATTCCGGGCGCGCCGACTTTCAGTGTCGGCTATATTCAGGGCGCCGACGGCCCAGATTTTAGGGTCACCGAGCTGCAGACCGTAGCTTCGTGGGAAGCCTTCGCCGCCAACGGGTTACCGCTGACCGCGACATTGATACTCAATCCGGGTGAGATCACCGCGGACGTCGACGTGCGCGGCCACGCGCCGGTACTCCTGACCGCCGCCGATGGGCGGGTGAGCCAGTTCCCGCGCGCCTGGGTCAGCATCGGCACAGCGCACGGCCGCAGCGGCGTTGGCTGGGTGGAATGGAACCGCAACCTTCCCGGATAGGCACCACGCTGTCACCGGTGGTGGTGATGGGTGTCTCCGGATCGGGCAAGTCGACGGTGGTCGCGGTGTCATGGACGCTGTATTTCCGGCGCCACATCAGGCGGCGCCGGCGTGACCGCGTGATTACCGGCGACGCCTGCGACGACGAGTCTTGATCTGCTCACCGACTCGTTCGCGTGCGGTGTCGGCCAGGTGGCTGCCGCGCGTGCGGGCCGATTCGGCGAGTTCCTCGCCGCGCACCCGGGCGGCGCTGGCCAGCTTTTCGCCACGCTTGCGGGCGGCTTCGGCCAGTGGCGCGCTCTTTTCGGCGGCGGTGCTGGCTAGTTCGCGGCCGCGTTCGAGAGCGGCTTCAGCGTATGGCGCGCTTCTTTCGGCGGCGGTGCTGGCTAGTTCGCGGCCGCGTTCGGCGCCGATCTGCAAGCCGTGCACGATCTTTTCCCCGAGTTCTCCGAAGTCGGCATCAGGCGTGTTATCGGATCCCGGCAGCGCCGAAGACACGCGCTCAGAGAGCCGTTCCGCCGCCCGGCGGCCTCGCCATCCCAGCGACGGCTTGCCAGCCGTATCAGCGGATGCGATCATCAGCCCGCCCAGCAGGCTGAGGTCGGTCAAAAAATCGCGGCGCTTCTCGGCTTTGAGCTGCGGGTCGCTCTCACTCCAGAACATATGTGCTCCGAGGTTGGCTGGTAGCACCGTCAAGGCAAGGGCAGCCGAAGCGATGCGCGGCGCTTTGCCAGTGGCAAGCAGCAAGCCGCCGCTGATCTGAACGGCCGCATTGATCTGTGCGAACGTCTGGGCGTCACTGGGAATGCTGCTACCAACCGGATGCGGCAACGCCCGAAAACCATCCACTGTGGGCGCTGCGGCTTCCGCCGCCAACTTGGGATTGAGCAGTGAGTCGACTCCTTGCCCGATAAAGGCCGCGGACAACAGCGGCCGCGCGATTCTGCGGATCAACATGGCAAGTGGGTTACCCGGCCGGCTGCCAAACAAACGCCCGATCTATCGCCCCAGCTGGCGGTGGTCGCGGACGCTAGTGTGGAGCCCGTGCGAGCGTTGATCATCGTCGACGTGCAAAACGATTTCTGCGAGGGTGGCTCGGTGGCAGTGACCGGGGGCGCCGCCCTGGCCCCGGCCATCAACGACTACCTGGCCGGCGAGCCGGGCTACCAGCATGTCGTAGCGACCAAGGACTTCCACATCGACCCCGGCGACCATTTCTCCGACCACCCGGACTATTCGTCGTCCTGGCCCACGCACTGCGTCGCCGGAAGCCCGGGCGCGGATTTTCATCCCGACCTTGACACCAGCCGAATCGAGGCGGTCTTCCGTAAGGGTGCCTACTCCGCGGCGTACAGCGGCTTCGAGGGCGTCGACGAGAACGGGACCCCACTACTTGAGTGGTTGCGGCAGCGGGGGGTCGACGAGGTTGACGTGGTCGGCATTGCCACCGACTACTGCGTCAGGCGGACCGTCGAGGACGCGGCACGGGCCGGCCTGGCCACCAGGGTGCTGGTGGACCTGACAGCGGCTGTGGCGGCGGATTCGGCCGCAGAAGCGCTGGCGGAGATGCGAACCGCCGGCATCGAGCTGGTCGGGGAGCCCTGATGGTGGTGCCACTGGATCGGGAAAAGCTGCTCGCCGCAGTGGAGCGCTCGCCGCAGGCCGCCGCCGCGCATGACCGCGCCGGGTGGGTGGCGCTGTTCGCCGGCGACGGCCGAATCGAAGACCCGGTGGGCTCGCGGCCGCACGTGAGGCATGCGCAGATCGGGCGCTTTTACGACACTTTCATCGGTCCGTGTGACATCAAGTTCCATCGCGACCTCGATATTGTCTTCAGCACTGTGGTGCTGCGCGATCTCGAGCTCGAGGTCGCGATGGGTTCGGCGGTGACGTTGAACATTCCCGCATTTCTGCGCTATGACTTCCGCGAAGCTAACGGCCAGTGGCAGATTGCCGAACTGCGGGCCTATTGGGAGTTGCCGGCAATGATGCTGCAGTTCCTGCGAACCGGATCGCGAGCAGTGCCGCCCGCCCTGCAACTGTCGCGCGGACTGTTAGCCAACCAGGGATTGCGAGGGACCGCAGGCTTCATGACCGGGTTTCGGCGGGTGGGTGCACGGCACAGGAAGCTGGTGGACACATTCCTGCACGCTGTCGCGCGGGGAGACAAGTCCACCGCCACGCATGCGCTATCACTAACGGCCACAATTACTTTGGGTGACAACGACCCGCTCGACCTCGCCGAACTCGTCGAGCAACTCAACGGGGCCAGCTCGACCAAGGTGATCGCCGCGGGGCCCACGGTCGTGGTCTCGCTCAACTCGGGTCACGGCCGCGGCATCATGTTCGCCGATGTGGCCTGGAAGGGCAACGCGATCAACCAGATCCGGTACTTTCCCGCCTGATCGCGGCATGTTCAGTGCACGACCATCAGCGCCAGCGTTGCCGCCGACAGGCACAAGTAGGCGCCGGGAAACGCGATGTTGTACAGGACGTGGGCCCTGAGGTGCGTCACGACTGCACCGACGAAGAACAGGACCAGGCCGGCGGCGGCCGCAATCCCTAGAGCCGACAGGCCCAGGAGCCCGACAACCAGCCCGACGGCCCCGGCCAGCTTCACCGCCCCCAGTGCCGGTAACCAAGAACGCGGCACCCCGACCTCGGCTGAGTTTGCCAGCACGAATCCGGCTGGGATGAAGTCAGCTATGGCGATTCCACCGGTGACGATCGCGGTAGTCAACGTGATCACGACATATGCGGTACCCATCGGTCAACCCGGTGTGGTGCAGCTATTTCCGCAGCGGCCAGCCGAATGGCTGCAGAGCACGGTGCGGCGCACAATCGATAGGGTCATGGTGCTGGTCTCCTTTGCGACAGAGAGTTCGATGGATGCGGTCATCTTCTTGACGACTCCTGTACGGAAAAGGTGACCCATGACCGCAAAGGATCTCGTGGATCTCGCGCAACGGTTTGACGCAGATCGGCGACACCTGAGGTCAGTCGCTTATCAGCTGCTCGGCTCCATAGCCGACGCCGACGACGCGGTTCAGGCAGCGTGGCTGAAAGCCAGTCGTTCGGATTTCGACCGTGTCGACAATCTCACCGGTTGGTTCACGACGATCACCGCACACGAGGCGTTCGACCAGCTCCGAGTGCGCCGGCGGCGTGCCGAACAACCGCTCGCCGGCCCCGACGAACTGGACCGGGTTGCCGGGACCGCGTCGGCGCCGGCGGACGAGGACGCGCTGCTGGCGGACTCGGTCAGCAACGCGCTGCTCGTCGTGCTCGACCGGCTCTCACCCGCGCAACGCGTTGCTTTCGTGCTGCACGACGTGTTCGCTGTGCCGTTCGACAAGATCGCCGATCTATTGAACCGGTCGCCGGCGGCCGCGAAGAAGCTGGCAAGCCGGGCCCGTGGGCGACTGTACGCCGGCTCGCCCGCCCAACCCCGCCGCGCGGCTGAACACCTCGAGATCGTGGAAGCGTTTCTCGCGGCATCCCGTGGAGGTGATATTGCCACTTTGCTGAACCTGCTGGCTCCCGACGTGATGCGCAGGGTCGATCGGACGCTGGTTCCCCCAGACGTGCCGACCGAGTTGCGCGGGGCCCGCGAGGTCGCCGAGGAGACCCGTCGATTTGCCCAGCGGGCGCTGGCCGGTGCTGTCATGCTCATCGATGGTGTGCCCGGCGTCGTGATCGCGCCGCACGGGCGCGCGCAGGCCCTGTTGCGGATCGGCGTGGGAGCCGACAACCGCATCCACACGATCGACATCATTGGCGACGCCGGCGGCATCCTTGGGGCCGTTCTAGCACTGCCACGTTGGCCATCCCAGCGACACCACAGGCCCATCCGGTACCAAGGACATCAGACACAGTCGGCTAAGGGGCAAGATCGGGAGAAACATGCTCGATAAGCCGTTCGGACGGCGGAGCCTGCTGCGGGGCGCCGGTGCGCTCAGCGCGGCGTCACTGGCATCGTGGGCTGCCGGCTGCGCTCCCGACGACGACGCGTTGACCTTCTTCTTCGCAGCCAACCCCGACGAGCGCGATGCCCGGATGCGCATCGTCGACGAGTTCCAGCGCCGCCATCCCGACATCAAAGTTCGGGCGGTGTTGTCCGGACCGGGCGGCATGCAGCAGCTATCGACGTTTTGCGCTGGCGGCAAGTGTCCGGACGTGCTGATGGCGTGGGAATTGACCTACGCTGAGCTGGCCGACCGGGGAGTATTGCTGGATCTCAACACCTTACTGGCGCGCGATCTTGCCTTCGCCGCCGAGTTGACGTCAGACAGCATCGGGGCGCTGTATGACACCTTCACGTTCAACGGAGGACAGTACGCCTTCCCGGAGCAATGGTCCGGAAACTTTTTGTTCTACAACAAACGGCTTTTCACCAAGGCCGGTGTGCCGGCGCCGCCCACGACGTGGGAAAAGCCGTGGAGTTTCGCCGAGTTCCTGGACACAGCACGCGCTCTCACCGAGTGGGGTGGATCGGGGCGGGTTTCGCAGTGGGGCTTCGTCAACACCTTTGTTTCGTACTACTCGGCCGGGCTGTTTGCCATGAATAACGGCGTACCCTGGTCCACTCCGCGGATGAACCCGACCCACTTCAATTTCGATAACGATGCATTCATCGAGGCGGTGCAGTTCTACGCCGACCTGGCCAACAAGTACAAGGTGGCACCCAACGCATCCGAGACACAGTCGATGTCCACGCCCGATCTGTTCGCGGTGGGCAGGGCAGCGATCGCGCTGGGCGGCCACTGGCGATACCAGACCTTTATGCGCGCCGACGGCCTGGATTTCGATGTCACCTCATTGCCAATAGGGCCGCGCCGGACGGGACAGCTTGCCTGCTCCAACATCGGCGCCACCGGACTGGCCATCTCGGTGAGCAGTCAACGCAAGGAGCAGGCCTGGGAATTCGTGAAGTTCGCGACCGGCCCTATCGGGCAGGCATTGATCGGTGAATCTTGCCTTTTTGTGCCGGTGCTGCGGTCCGCGCTCAACTCGGACGGATTCGCCAAGGCCCACCGAAGGATCGACAACCTCGCCGTGCTCACCGAGGGGCCGGCTTATTCAGAAGGCCTGCCGATCACCCCGGCCTGGGAAAAGGTCAATGCCCTGATGGACCGCAACTTCGGGCCCGTGCTGCGGGGATCCCGGCCGGCGACATCGCTGGCCGGGTTGTCGCAGCCTGTCGACGAGGTGCTGCGCAGTCCATGACATGGGTCGACGCACCCGCCACGGCCACCCCGGAGGGGCGGATTACCACGAAAGGCTCCGGCCCTTCGCGCCGACGTGCCTGGGCAGGTCGCCTGTTCGTCGCACCCAACCTGGCCGCGGTCGCAGTGTTCATGCTCTTTCCGCTCGGATTCTCGCTGTACATGAGCTTCCAGAATTGGGACGTGTTCAGGCCGCCAAAGTTCGTGGGTCTGAAGAACTTCGGAGAGCTCTTCACCTCTGATCCACTGTTTCTCATCGCGATCCGCAACACCGTGATTTTCACCGTTGGGACCGTCGTGCCGACCGTCCTGATCAGCCTCGTCGTCGCCGGTGTGCTGAACCGTAAAGTCAAGGGCGTCGGCGTTTTTCGAACCATCGTCTTTCTGCCGCTGGCTATCTCGTCGGTGGTGATGGCGGTCGTGTGGCAGTTCGTCTTCAATACCGACAATGGGCTGCTGAACATCATGCTCGGCTGGGTCGGGATCGGCCCGATCCCGTGGCTGGTGGAACCCAGATGGGCCATGGCTTCGCTATGCATGGTCAGCGTGTGGAGGGGCGTGCCGTTCGCCACTGTTGTCTTGTTGGCCGCGATGCAGGGGGTTCCGGAGACCGTTTACGAGGCGGCGAAAATTGATGGTGCCGGCGAGATACGACAGTTCGTGTCCATCACGGTGCCGCTGATCCGCGGGGCGGTATCGTTCGTGGTGGTCATCTCGATCATCCACGCGTTCCAGGCGTTTGACATGGTCTACGTCCTCAACGGCCCGAACGGCGGGCCGGAGTCCGCAACTTATGTCTTGGGCATTATGCTCTTCCAGCACGCGTTTTCGTTCCTGGAATTCGGGTACGCGTCCGCGCTGGCGTGGGTGATGTTCGCCATCTTGCTGGTGTTGACCGTGGTGCAATTGCGGCTCACGCATCGACGTTCGTGGGAGACTTCGCGTGGGCTTAGGTGAGGGCGTGTTCAAGCGCAATGTCTTTCGCGCTGTTCTGGTCTACATGGCGCTCATCGGCATCGCATCGTGCGCGCTGTTCCCGATTGTCTGGGCGGTCTCGGGCTCGTTGAAAAACGAAGGCGAGGTAACCGAGCCGAGGCTGTTACCGGCGCACCCGCGGTGGTCGAACTACACCGAGGTGTTCGCGTTGATGCCGTTCTGGCGAATGTTTTTCAACACTGTGCTGTATGCCGGATGCGTCACGGCCGGGCAGGTCTTCTTTTGCTCACTGGCCGGATACGCGTTTGCGCGACTGCAATTTCGCGGCCGCGACGCGCTATTCGTCTTGTACTTGGGCACGTTGATGGTGCCGCTGACCGTGACGGTGATCCCGCAGTTCATCCTGATGCGGGCGGTGGGGTGGGTTGACACCCCGTGGGCGATGATCGTGCCCGGTTTGTTCGGCAGCGCGTTCGGCACCTACCTCATGCGGCAGTTCTTCCGGACGCTCCCAACCGATCTCGAGGAAGCGGCGATACTCGACGGTTGCTCGCCCTGGCAGATCTACTGGCGGATTCTGCTGCCGCACGCGAGGCCGGCAGTGATGGTGCTCGCCGTGCTCACCTGGGTCAACGTGTGGAACGACTTTCTGTGGCCGCTACTGATGCTCCAGCGCGACAGCCTGGCCACGCTGACACTCGGCCTGGTCCGGCTGCGCGGCGAATACGTCGCCAGGTGGCCGGTGATCATGGCGACTTCGATGCTGATCATGCTGCCGCTGGTCATCATCTACGCGATCGCGCAACGCTCCTTTGTCCGCGGTATCGCGGTGACCGGGCTCGGCGGGTAGTCATGGCTTCGGTGAGTTTCGAGCAAGCGACGCGGCAGTTCCCGGGCACGGATCGACCGGCCCTGGATCACCTCGACCTCGCTGTCGGCGACGGCGAGTTCGTTGTCGTGGTGGGTCCGTCCGGGTGTGGCAAAACCACCTCGCTGCGGATGGTGGCCGGGTTGGAAACGCTGGATTCCGGATGTATCCGGATCGGTGACCGCGACGTCACCAACGTCGATCCCAAGGATCGCGACGTCGCCATGGTCTTTCAAAACTACGCCCTTTACCCGCACATGACGGTCGCGCAGAACATGGGATTTGCGTTGAAGATCGCCAGAATGCCGAAGTCTGAAATCCGCGACCGGGTATTGGCCGCGGCGAAATTGCTTGACCTGCAACCGTATCTCGATCGCAAACCCAAAGACCTCTCCGGTGGACAACGCCAGCGGGCGGCGATGGGGCGCGCGATCGTGCGCCGCCCACAGGTGTTCCTGATGGACGAGCCGTTGTCCAACCTTGACGCCAAACTGCGGGTGCAAACCCGCAACCAGATCGCGACATTGCAACGCCAACTGGGCACCACCACCGTCTACGTCACCCACGACCAGGTCGAGGCCATGACCATGGGGGATCGCGTCGCGGTGCTGTGCGACGGCGTGCTGCAACAGTGCGCGGCGCCTCACGAGCTCTACCGCAACCCCGCCAACGTGTTTGTCGCCGGATTCATCGGGTCTCCGGCAATGAACCTGTTCACCCTCCCTATCGTCGATTCCTCGGTATCGCTGGGGGATTGGCCGATCCTGCTTCCGCGTGAGATCGCCAGCGCCGAAACTGAGGTCGTGCTCGGGGTCCGCCCCGAACATCTCGAACTGGGCAGCCTCGGTGTCGAGATGGAGGTCGACGTGGTCGAGGAACTCGGGGCAGATGCCTACTTGTATGGCCGAATCACAGAGTCCGGCAAGGTAATCGATCAACCCGTCGTCGTGCGAATAGATGGTCGCAATCCACCGGAAAAGGGCACCCGCGTGCGCCTGCATCCGGAACCCGGAGAAGTGCATTTCTTCGGCACCGACGGCCACCGAATTTGTTGAGCATTTCCTGAGCATCTCGTGAGTAGGGTTTTCGGCGTGCCGGGCACCGGCAATGCGGCCTGATCCGGCTATGGTGGCGGCCGTGAGCACGGCCCGTGTCGACCTGGTGTGCGAAGGCGATGGTGTATGGGGTGTGCAACTGCTGCTGTTTGAACGTGTATTAGATGGCAAACAGGTGTTCTGGGCAGTGGCCTGGCTGCGTGCATCTGATGGAGTGGGGCGCACGCACAGGGTATCGATGTGTCGACTCGAGCCCATTCGCGTGGGTGGCGCTACCTGGGTCGACGGCGGGTTGCTGTCGGACTTTCCGGTGGAGTTGGTCGACCAGCCCGATGCCCAGCCGCGTTGGCCGACATTCGGGATCTGGCTGTCGGCGCGTCCCGGTATTCCACCAACCCATCCGGTGGATGGGCCGGTGTCGTTGGGAATCGCCGCGATAGAGACACTGGTGAGCAATCAGGACAACGCCTACATCGACGACCCGTGCACGGTTCGACGCACCATCTTCGTGCCCGCCGGCGAGGTGAGCCCGATCGACTTCGACATCACCGCCGAACAACGCGGGGCCCTCTACCAACGCGGATTGCAAGCGGGCCAACAGTTTTTGCAGACGTGGAATTTCGCCGGCTATCGGGCAGCCTGCGGCGGCCCGGTTAAGCCGCCGTCTTGAGTAGTCTGAGTTGTCCGGCCATGCTCATCGACGCTTATCCGCGCATCCCATCGCATCGAGTCGACGCTGGACACGCGCGATGTCATCCGAAGAGGGCATTTCGTTGGTGATGCGGGTAATCGCCACCCCGACATCGGCGGGACTGATCAGCCGACGTCGATGCATAATGAGTTCGCTTGTGATGGTAGTGATCTCGTCGTTGGATACGCGCCGGCACGACAGGGCTGCAAGCGGTACGTAACCGGTAGCCGGCATGCCGGTGGGGTAGCCGGCGCGCAAAAAAGCGACAATCTTCGACAGCCACAGGCCCATGCATCCACCTCGCTAACCGCCACATTGAGCACAAGCGGCACCAACAACGTAGCAGCGGCGACGTCATCAGCTGGGTACGAAGGCGCAGTTACTAACAACTATTTTATGGAATCTTCGGGCATACACCTGAATTCTTAGCGCTTTACCCACTTATGAACCGCGGGGCACGGGGCGTTACACCTCCCTGCAATCACTTACGCGGCTGTGGTTTCACAGCAACCTGTCGGCTGGGAACATCCTCGTGAACCGCCGGTGCCGTGTCTGCGTCACATGAGTTCCTTGACCTGGGGGATCTTCCAGCTTCCATCGAGGATCGACGGCGGTGTGCTGTTTGGCCAGTAGAGCCGCAGCATCAGGATGAACCGATCTTTCGGCGCGGGTAGCCAGTTGGATTCCTCGTCCGGGCCAGGTGAGTCGGCCTGGATGGAAAGATCGGCCGAACCGTCTGGGTTGGTCTTCAACGCGTCCCGCGGACTGAGGGTGTAGCGGTTCAGCGGGTTGTCGACGAAGAAATAGTCGCCGTTGTACATTGTGAGCGACCAGAAACCCCGCACTGGCGGCAGCTGCCCCTTGTCGAAGTGCATCACGTATTTCTTTGCACCGCTGTACTTCTGGACGGCGTCCGGGCCTTCTGAGCTCGGATATACGGCGTCCTCGGGCAGGTTGGCGCCCAAACCGACCGCGGTCACGAACGCCCGTTGACGGTAGTTCGTCCCGTAGGTGCCTGCCTTGGTGGTGTATGCCCAGCCATTTTCGAACTTCAAATCACCCGCGAGCACGCCTTCTGTCATCCAAGCATTGATCTTGTCCTGACCGAGTTTTGGCGCCTTAGCCAGGCCGGCGCTCACCGCGGAGTCCAGCTTCGACGCGTCGAAGTCTTGCCCGGGAACAATCCCGATCTTGGCGAGCTTGGCGACCATCGCCGCGTCGTCGCCAGCCGGCGGGTTGTCTTTGAGCAGACTGACGAACAACCTGAAATACGCCTTAGCATCAAGAGCGTTCACCTGTTCGCGCACCGCCGTCTTCATGTCGACGGACGCGTCGACCTGACCCGGCACCGGCGTGTAGGGCTTGCCGAACGATGACATGGGCACCGCGGTGATCTGATCCTGCAACGCGTGAACGGCCGCGTAATCCTGCGGGGTGCCCGTGCAGTAGATGCGGCCCAGCAGCCACACCATGGCTGTGGGCGACTTGTACTCCGTCACCCCTGCGGGCAGGGTACCGTGCCAGCCGGGGCCGGTGATGGCAAAGGTCTGCGCCTTGCCGCCGGTGGTGCGGGTGCCCGGCGAGGCGAAGACGTTGGTCCAGCCGTCCAGCATGGGCAGCAGGAAGTAGCGGTCACCCATGTCTGGAACGGTGATGATCCACGGCTCTTTCGACACCTCGAACCACGCCTGCGTGTAAAGTGTGTCGGCGTTCGGCGCGGTCACCGTGCGGAACGAGGCGTCCGGGTAGTGGCGCATGCGCACGAACTGCCCCATCGGCGCTTTCGTACCGTCCGGCACTGCGACGTTCGTCAACCCGCGTCGGGTGTATTCCATCGTGACGAGCGGATAGGCGTACATGTAGGCCTCGGTCGCGATGTCGGCTGCCTCAGCCTCCGACAAAGCCGACGCCCCAGCCGATTTCGCCGAGCTGCCGCCATGATCCTTGCCGCACGAGGTGACCATGCCGCCCACCATGAACAGGGCCGCCAGCATAACGCCGCCGCGTTTAACGCTTGATCGCATGTCCATCCTTTCTACCGACACCCGTTGGCGCTGATCCAGCGTCCGCCGCGATTTCACGCGCTGACTGTCAACGGAAGATTTTCACACCATCCAGTGCGGCCGGGCGATGGCAGCAAGTTTCGGACGGGCTACCAAACAAGCGCGGGCTGAATGAGCGTGAAGGAATTGCTTTTACACCATTAGCAGGGGTCGCCATCAGGCGTGTAATACGGCACACCCTCGACCGTGTAGCACGGCACCTGACCCGGCCAGTACGGGTTGGTGGCCGCCGCTATGGCAGCGCCAGCCGCAACGTCACCGGCTATGTGGCTGCAGTCACCCGCCGCGAAATGGCGTCCATCTGCGCCGGCGCATATCTCGGCGTGCGCTGCCGGTGCTATAGCCGCCGGCGCTACCACCGTCGCCATGGCTGTCAATAGCGCTGCTGCCAGCTTCTTCATCTCATACTCCTTTTGCCATTCCATCGCACGCTGGTCGTCTCGCGCGGTGTCTCTGGTCGGCAACCGTAGATTCGCGGCGTTTGCTGGCGTAGAGCCTTTCGTCCTTTAGGCTGGGAGTCTATTGGCCAGTCGGTGACGCCAGCGCCTGCACCCGGAGCAGACAGGCCGCTCGGCATCTCGGCAGCCGATGAGACGCGCCCGGCCCTGCGCAAAGTTGTGTCCCTCCCGCGGTGTCAAAGGATTCGGACGTAGGTTCCCTCGAAGACCTGCCAAGTCTGAGGAAGGAGGAACGGCTGCCAAGCCCGAACCGTCAACACCTCTACCAGGTTACGCCCGGCGGGTTTACCAGCGTTTTGGGCACGCAGCTGTCGCGGATGCGTCTGGGCATCGAGGCCGCCGAGTTCGGCCTGTCGGTACTGGGCGCCAACCGCGCCGAACAGTGGGAGCGTGTCGAGGATTTCCGTGATTTCTGCGAGTTCTGCACCCATACCTACCGCGACGAGTTAATGCGGATGTGGACTGACTATCGGGCGAGAAGGAGACAGCCATGACTTCGACGGACAAGGTCGACTTCACCGATGTGCGGTGGGGCTCGGTAGAATGGACGAACCTGTGCACGCTGTACCTGCGGGCATACGAAAGCCGTTCGCCGGCACCGATTCTAGGCGATACGGCGGCCGCCGAGGCGGTGGACCGCATCGAATACGACTGGGCCCGCATGCGTCGCGCCATGCGGCCCGGATCCAATCAGTATATGGTCACCATGCGCGCCAAACAGCTCGACGACTGGAGCACCAACTTCCTGCGCCGCTGTCCGAACGCCGTCGTGCTACACCTCGGGTGCGGCATGGACACCCGGGCCTTCCGGCTGCATCCACCGGAAACCGTGCAGTGGTTCGACATCGATCAACCAAATGTGATCGCGTTGCGGCGCAAGCTCTACGACGACCACGCCGGCTACCGGATGATCGGCTCGTCGGTGACCGATGAGGCGTGGCTGGAC
>DATJBA010000269.1:0-16413 GCA_035515675.1 Mycobacterium sp. | reverse complement strand
GGGTTGGAATCGTACAAGTCGCTGCCATAACAGCCGTCTACCAGGAAATATAGACAAGCGTTGAGAAATTTGCCAGAATGGCGTCGCTTGGAGGAGGCCCGATATCGAGGAGGACAGATGACTCAGCCGCGCATGGATTGGACGCCGCCTACCAACAAGAAACACCACCCCCGTGGAGCATCGGCCGGCCGCAGCCCGAGCTCGCGGTTCTCATTGATCAAGGCAAGGTCCGCAGCGACGTGCTGGACGCCGGCCGTGGGAACGCCGCGTTGTCGCTGGCCCTGGCCGCGCGCGGCTACACCGTGGTCGGTCTGGACGCTAGTGCGACTGCGATCGAGGCTGCAGCCATGGCGGCCGCCGAGCAAGGGCTGACGATCGCGCGATCTGGTGCGCCGTGTGGTGGCGAGCTTCGGGGGGCTGGGCGTCGTGGCCAGCAGCGCGGGAATCGAACATTTCGGTGCCCTGGAATCGCTGACTCAGTCCGATTTCGACCGAGTGTTTCATAACCAATGTCGCCGGTCAGCTGTTTGTCACCCAAGCGGCGGCCGCCGAAATGCACAGCGGCGGACGCATTGTGCTGATGTCGTCGATCAGTGCCCGGATCGCCCTCTACCAGCACACCCTGTATGCGGCGAGCAAGGCGGCGGTGTCGGCGACGGTGCTCAATTTGGCGCCCGAGTTGGCTGAGCGTGGAATCGGCATCAATGCGCTCGCGCCCGGCGGTACCGCCACCGATATGGCCGCCGAGGTCGGCGCGCTCTACACGCCGCCGTCGCTGCGCGAGGTCCCGCCGGATGCGGTGTTCAAATCGATGAATGCGCTGGGCCGAATGGCCGAGCCCGAAGAAATCGCCGCCGTCGCTGCGTTTTTGCTGTCGGACGACGCCTCCTACATCACCGGCGCCACGATCGATGCCGCCGGCGGATGGAGCTAACCAACGGGAGGATTGACATGAGCACTTCAGACCCGGTGGCGGTCGTCGGAGCTGATCCAGGAGAACAAGAACATGGCTGATCGCCCCGAAGTACCCATGAACCCGCAGATCATCGAGGAGTTCCGCGCCAACGGCGGCAAGGTCGGCGGCTACTTCCAAACCCAGACCGACCGCGTCATTCCGGTATTCGAACTGCAGCGGCTATAGCTTCTCTGTCACCATCGAACACGCGCTGGCCGCCTGGAAGGCGATGTTGCGGCAATCATTCCGATTCCCACCGCGCTAACGAAGTCAGCCGCAGGCACTCCGCTTCACGATCACCGAGGAGGATAAATGAGCTTCGATACACCCAATGGAACGAAAGGCGCCCGCCAGCCGAGTGCGGGACGGCTGATGCGTTGGTTCAACAAGTTTGCCATGAATCGCATTCGCAAGGGCGGCAAGTTCACGGGCGGCATGAACGCATTAGTCCTGACGACTGTCGGCCGCAAGAGCGGAATCGAACGCAGCACTCCCGTCGGCTACTTTCTCGGCAGGGACGGTAGCTGGCTGATCGTGGCGTCGGCGGCTGGGGCGCCTAAAAACCCCGTGTGGTATTACAACATCGCGGCGCATCCTGACAAAGTTCAAATTGAGTTGGCGGGTCGCAAGGTTGCCGTGACCGCCGAACAGCTCCATGGCCCGGCGCGCGAAGAAGCATGGCGGCAGATCACCGCCGCTGCACCCCGCTTCGCGCAGTATCAGCAGAAGACCGACCGAGAACTGCCGATCATCTGCCTATCGCCACGATCCGCTTGAGGTTGTCTTGCCGCGAAAGAGGAACCGCACCAACAACGATCACCGGCGCGGTCGCGCTGAAGCGCACAACCGCGCCGGTGGTCGGTGATCTCAGCTCTCGGCGAGCGCGCTGTGCAGCGACTTCTTGGCCTCGTCGATCGCGGCCAAGACCTTGGCTCTGGCGTCGGCGAGCTTTGCTTTCTGCTCATCGGTGCCAGACCAGAAGATCCTCCGCGCCAGTCCCGCAAGTTCGAAGAGCCCCCAGCGGATCTTGATGACGTCGCCGAACTGCGCGGCCCTGGCAAAAAACGCATGAGCGGTCTCGCTACTGACACCTCGCCATGCCAACAGGTTTTTCCCGAGCTCGGTCAGGGTGGCCACGCCGTTGTCGACGGTCACCAAGCCACGGCCCGCCAGCAGTCCAATGGCGAGCTCCACGACTTCCTGCGGCGGCGTGAAGGCGCCGTCGGTCGCCTCGGTGGTGCGCTGCACGATCTGCGCGGCATCAGCCGGGCCGTCAAGCAGCAGTGCCAGCGTGCCAAACGCGGCCCGCTTCAGGAAGCGAGGCCCGCCGAAGCCATGCCCACCGAAACCAGGCCCACCGAAGCCATGCCCGCCAAAACCGGGCCCGCCAAATCCGAAGCCAAAGCCGGGCCCGCCGAAACCAGGACCACCAAAGCCAGGACCACCGAAACCAGGACCGCCGAAACCAGGCCCATCAAAGCCATGCCCGCCGAAGCCAGGACCGCCAAATCCAGGCCCCCCGGGGAATCCGCCATAAACCATGTCTGTCTTCCTTCCCTGTATGACGACCGCCATGGTCGCCACGCCCATCGTAATCAAGCTTGTTGATACAGGTCAACGTAGTTGATCTAACTGATACCTCCGCACTTCGACTACGCGGTGTCGGAGGGGGCCACATGTCAGAGGATGCCCGGCGAGTTATCGGCTGCGCTCGAGATATCGCCGGCTTACCTACTCGGGAACGACAAGCACGATCCGCACGCGCGGTTGATCGTTTTCGAATGCTGCGTCGGCCTCGGCGGCCCGCTCCAGCGGGAAAGTGGCTGCGACCTCGGGCAAGACGAGTTCGCCAGATTCGAGACGACGCGTCATCTCCGGCATGATCTCGCCTATATTCGGGTGCCCGTGCACCATGAAAGCTCGGACTCCATATCGCTGCGCGATCGTTTCATCTGGTGGCGGCGGCACCAGGGTGGCCAGCACCCCACCCTTCCGGATCAGCGGCCACGAGCGGTCGCGCTTCTCTCCCCCGGCGGTGTCGAGGACCACACTCCACGTCTTGGGCGAAATCCTCGAATCGTTGGGCCCGGTAGTGGTCGACGACGACATCGGCTCCTAGACGTCGGACGCGGTCGACGTTTTTTGCGGATGCGGTTGCGATGACACGGGCGCCGGCTTGTTTGGCCAGTTGCACCGCACGGCTTCCGACCGGACCAGAACCCCCGCGAATGAGAATTGTTTGTCCGGCGGTCAGCGCTGTTCAACTCCTTCCAGTCCGCGACGAACTCATCGATCTCTGACCGTGATGACGTGCCTGCGCGAGATCGATACTGCGTCAGACGAATAACGTGGTCATAGCGAACAATGTCGGCAGGGCTCACATTGGCGACACTCATGCCAGGCTCCAGAGCGGACGCACGCGGTCGCGGCAGTCAGCCCAGGTGTGCCGATAGCAGCCAGGCGGCGACCGACTTGCGGCCGTTGGGCTCGTCCTCGAACTTTATCTGGGGCGCACCCGGCGCATCCGTGAAGCCTTCCGGGAAGTTGGCATAGATGCGAGCTGGTTTGATCTCGTCGATGGCCCAGTACTTGGAAACCACCTGGCGGAGTTCGTCTTCGGTGACCGCATACGGTGGACCCTGCGGGATCGCGGCCTTGTCGAAGACCAGCACGAAGTAGGAGGCGCCCGGTTCGGCGGCACGGACAATCGATTGCTGGTATCCGTCCCGCGCCTCGACCGGGATGGAGTGGAACAGCGTGCTGTCAACGATGGTGCTGAACCGGCCCTCTGATCCGGGTGGGTAACCGGTGAACGAGCTAATGTCGGCTACCTCGAAGCTGGCGTTGGTCAGGCCGCGCTTCTCGGCCTCGCGGCGGGCCAACTCGATGGCGGTGGGTGATGAGTCCAGCCCTACCGTGGTGTACCCGCGCTCGGCCAGATACAGCGATACGGCGGCTTCCCCACAGCCGACATCAAGAACGTCGCCGTGAAACTTGCCCTGCTCAATCAAAGCGGCCAGCTCGGGTTGGGGTTCCCCAAGGCTCCACGGGGGACGCACACCCACCCCCAATTGGGCGGATTCGCCGCGGTAGACCGAATCGAACTCGAAATCGAAGTCTTCACTCATGGTGTCTTGCCTATCAACTTGATTGATATGTGTCAAGATGTTTGACATGCCTGAATACGAGGATCAGCCGTTGGGTTACCTGCTCTATCGCGTGATGACGGTGCTGCGACCCCAAATGACGGCGGAGCTGGGGCCACTCGGGCTCGGGTTACCGGAGTTCGTGTGCCTGCGGGTTCTGTCCATGTTCCCCGGTCAATCCAGCGCCGAACTCGCCCGTAGCACCAATGTGTCACCGCAAGCGATGAACCTGGTGCTGCGCAGCCTGCAAGACATGGGTGCGGTGACGCGACCGGCTACGGTGTCGTCGGGCCGGGCGCTGCCCGCGCGGCTTACCAGCAAGGGCAGGGCGCTGGTGAAGCGGGCCGAAGCGGCCGTGCACGTTGCTGACGAGCGACTACTGGCCCCTCTGACGCCCGCCGAGCGCCGTGAATTCAAGCGGCTTCTCCACGCGGTGGGCTCGCAAGCCGTCGATAGCGTATCGGCACCCGCCTAGCGCCGTGGAGAATGCTATTCTCCAAGCAGAGAGCGAGGCGTTCCCATGACGGTGCCGGTGAGCGGACCCCGACTGGACCCGGGCGTTTTGGGTCGCTGGTTGGATGCGAATGGCCCGCCGGGCAACGGCGAAGAACCAGTCCTGAAACAGCTGGGCGGCGGTTCCCAGAACACCTTGTATCTGATCCAGCGCGGCGATCAGCGCATGGTGCTGCGGATGCCCGGCGCCCGCGCCGACACGGCACGCATCGACGGGTTGCTACGGGAGATCCGGCTGGTACGGGCGCTGTCTGGCACCGATGTCCCACACGCGGCGCTGATCGCCGCCGACGACACCGGCACCGTGCTGGGCATGCCGTTCTACGTGATGCAGGCGATCGACGGGTGGAGCCCGATAGACGGCGGGTGGCAAGCGCCGTTCGACACCGATTTACAGGCCCGGCGCGGGTTGGCGTTCCAACTGGTCGATGGTGCGGCCAAGCTGGGCCGGGTGGATTGGCGCGCCCAGGGTTTGGAGGGTTTCGGCCGCCCGGACGGATTCCACGAACGACAGGTCGATCGCTGGCTGAGGTTTCTGGACGCCTACCAGGTGCGCGAGCTTCCCGGCCTGGACGAGGCCGCCGACTGGCTGCGCCGCAACCGGCCCGCGCGCTACAAGCCGGGCATCATGCATGGCGACTATCAGTTCGCCAATGTGATGTTCGCGCATGGGAGGCCGGCGCGACTGGCCGCGATCGTGGACTGGGAGATGACGACGGTCGGCGATCCGCTGCTGGATCTCGCCTGGGCGCTGCTGGGCTACGACGGCGAAAACCCCCGCGCCGATGGGTTCTATCTGGACATGAGCGGCATGCCCGCTCGCAGTGAGTTACTGCAGCATTACGAGTCGGTCAGTGGGCTGTCCACCGAGAACATCGACTACTACCTGGTACTGGCCAACTGGAAACTCGGCATCGTGCTGGAGAAAACCTACGCTGCCGGAGTACGCACCGGGAAAGTCGACGCCAAGATCACCGAAGCCTTCGGGCCGATGATCCTGCAACTGATCGCCACAGCGGCCGAACTGGCGCGGTCACTGCCGACAAAGGCCCAATGAGATGGGTCACGAAATGGGTTATGCGGACCAGCTTTTCGATCTCACCGACCGGGTAGTGCTGATCACCGGCGGCAGCCGCGGTCTGGGACGCGAAATGGCGTTTGCCGTCGCGCGCTGCGGCGCCGACGTGGTGATCGCCAGCCGCAACATGGACAACTGCGTGACCACCGCCAAGGAGATCGAGGCCGAGACCGGCCGGTCTGCCATGCCCTACCAGGTGCACGTAGGACGCTGGGATCAGCTCGACGGATTGGTCGAGGCGACATACGAGCGGTTCGGCAAGGTCGACACGTTGATCAACAACGCGGGCATGTCACCGATCTACGACAAGCTGACCGACGTTACCGAGAAGCTGTTCGACGCAGTGGTCAACCTCAACCTCAAGGGCCCCTTTCGGTTATCGGCGTTGGTTGGCGAGCGGATGGTGGCGGCAGCCCGCGGGTCCATCATTAACGTCAGTTCCACCGGGTCACTGCGTCCCGGGGGTGACATCATTCCCTACGCCGCGGCCAAGGCCGGGCTCAACGCTATGACCGAGGGTTTCGCACGGGTGTTTGGGCCCGCTGTGCGGGTCAACACGCTGATGGCCGGGCCGTTTCTCACCGATATCAGCAAGGCCTGGAATCTGGACCAGGCGACCCAGAACCCGTTCGGCCAGCTTCCACTGCAGCGGGCCGGCAACCCACCCGAAATCGTCGGCGCCGCATTGTTTCTTGCCTCCGACGCTTCCAGCTTCACTACCGGCTCGATCGTACGAGCCGACGGCGGGATCCCCTGAGAGGAGCACAGCAAATGTCATGGGATTTCTCCACCGAACCGGAGTTCGAGAAGAAACTCGACTGGATCTGCGAGTTTGTGCGCGAAGAAGTGGAACCCCTCGAGGTGCTATTCCCGGGCTGCGAGTTCCTCCCGCTGAACGACGAGCGCCGGCGGATCGTCGATCCGCTCAAGCAGCAGGTTCGCGACAATGGTTTGTGGGCACCGCATTTGGGCCCGGAACTGGGCGGGCAGGGCTTCGGCGCGGTCAAGCTGACGTTGATCAACGAAATTCTGGGCCGCAGCCCATGGGCGCCGATCGTCTTCGGGACACAGGCGCCTGACACCGGAAATGCCGAGATCATCGCCCGCTTCGGAACCCAGGACCAGAAGGACCGCTACCTGGCCGGACTGCTGTCCGGAGAGATCTTCTCGTGCTTTTCGATGACGGAGCCGCAAGGCGGCGCCGATCCGCGGGTCTTCACCACCCGCGCCGTCCGCGACGGTGACAACTGGGTGATCACCGGCCGAAAGTACTTTTCTTCCAACGCGTCCGTCGCCTCGTTCTTCATCGTCGTCGCGCTCACCGACGTGCAAGTGCCCGTGCATCGCGGTGCTTCGACGTTCTTGATCCCGGCTGGCACTCCGGGCCTGACCGTGGAAGCCACCCATCATCTGGTCGGAGCGGACCCGCACGAACCGGGACATTCGCTGGTGCGCTACGACGGGGTCCGGGTGCCTTCGGACGCGTTGCTCGGTGAACCGGGTCAGGGCTTCCTGATCTTGCAGACCCGGCTGGCCGGTGGGCGCCTGCATCACGCGATGCGCTCCGTCGGGATGGCGCAGCGCGCCGTCGATATGATGGCGCGGCGTGCGAAAAGCCGTTTCACCCAAGGTAGCTCGCTGGCCGATAAGCAGCTGGTGCAGGAGTTCGTCGCCGACTCTTATACCGAGTTGATACCGTTCCGGCTGACCGTGCTACACGCCGCATGGT
The DNA here is from genome assembly GCA_035515675.1 of Mycobacterium sp. Classification (GTDB taxonomy): domain Bacteria; phylum Actinomycetota; class Actinomycetes; order Mycobacteriales; family Mycobacteriaceae; genus Mycobacterium. The sequence goes on along the minus strand of DATJBA010000269.1, from coordinate 8,992 downwards.
TGATCGATAGCGGCGACGAGCGTGCTGCCCGTGCCGAGATCGCAGCCTGCAAAATCTTGGCGTCGCAGGTGCTGAAATCGATTGGGCTTCGGGCGATCCAAGTACACGGCGCGCTCGGGCTCACTGACCAGCTCCCACTGGTCAATGTCCTACTCGGCGGCATCGCGCTCGGTCTGGCCGACGGACCCACCGAAGCGCACAAGGTCAACCTGGCCCGGATGCTACTCAAGGGCTACGAGGCCGAGGACTCGCAGTGGCCCAGCGAAATGCTCGACATCCGCCGCGAAGCCGCCCGCGCCAAATACGGCAGCCTCGTCGACCAAGTTCCGGCGCTTCCTGATTCGCCGTGAACACCAGAGTCACCGCGGCCGTCGAGCGGGCACTCGTCGACCGCCAGCGGGAGGCCACCGAGGAGGTGGAACGTATCCTGGCCGCCGCGGTGCGGGTGATGGAGCGGGTCGCACCCGAGCCGCCTCGGGTCAGCGATATCGTCGCCGAGGCCGGCTCGTCGAACAAGGCGTTCTACCGGTACTTCGCCGGCAAGGACGATCTCATCCTGGCGGTGATGGAACGCGGGGTGGCGATCGTCGTGTCCTACCTTCAGCATCAGATGGCCAAGGAGTCCAGGCCGCGGGACAAGGTCGCGCGCTGGATCGAGGGCACGCTGGCACAGGTCGCCGACCCCCACCTGATCAGCATGACCCGCGCCGCGGCCGGGCAGATGTCGGCCGGAGCCAATTGGCGAGCCGACCAGGAAATGATGCGGCCGCTGCGGGATCTGCTGGTCGAACCGGTTGCGGCGCTGGGGAGCAACAATGTCGATCGCGACGTCGAGGCTGTATTCAGTTGCACTGCCGCAACCATGCGGCGATACGTGAATTCTGCCGACCGGCCCGGTCCCGACGACGTCGCGCATGTGGTGCGCTTCTGTTTACGCGGGCTGGGGGTCAGTTGATGCGCGCGGTCGTCTGCCAGGCTTACGGCCCACCGGAGGACCTGGTGCTCACCGATGTTGCCGACCCCGTTCCCGGTCCCGGCCAGCTGCTGGCGCGGGTACACGCCGCGGCGGTCAACTTTGCCGACGTGCTGTTCATCGCCGGCAAGTACCAGATCCGGATCCCGCCGCCGTTCATACCCGGCAACGAGATCGCCGGCGACGTGATGGCCGCCGGTGAAGGCACGCCATTTCGCCCGGGCCAGCGGGTGTTCGGCACGACTTTCGGCGCGTTCGCCGAGCAGGCGCTGCTCGACGCGGGCACCGCGGCGGTCATACCCGACGACGCCGACTTTGCGTCGGCCGCAGCATTTGGCGTCACCTACCGCACCGCGTATCACGCGCTGCGCTCGGTTGCCAAAGTCGCAGAAGAGGACTGGGTCGTCGTCCTGGGCGCCGCGGGTGGGGTGGGCCTGGCGGCCGTCGATCTGGCGGTGGCCATGAAGGCCCGGGTGCTGGCGGCGGCGTCCAGCCCGGAAAAACTCGAGCTGTGCCGGCAGCGTGGCGCCGCGGCAACCGTCAATTATGACCGCGAAGACCTCAAATCGCGTATCCGTGAACTCACCGGCGACGCCGCCCGGGTGGTCATCGACCCCGTCGGCGGATCGTATTCTGAGCCGGCGTTGCGTGGTCTGGCCCGGGGCGGAACCTTCATCACCCTCGGCTACGCCGCTGGCACGATCCCGTCCATCCCGCTCAATCTTGTTCTGCTCAAGGGGATCTCCATCCGCGGCATGGAGATCCGCACCTTCATGGGCGACCGGCCCGACGACACCGCGCGCGACATGCAGGAGTTGACGCAGATGTTCGCGGCCGGCACGACCCGGCCTTACATCGGGGCGCGATTCCCCCTGTCCGAAACCGCGGCCGCATTGCGGCATGTGGCCGAGCGCAAGGTCCTGGGCAAGGTCGTCGTCGACGTGGCTTGATGCCGGGCTCTCACGGCGTGACGATGTTGAAATTTGGGTCCGGTTGGTCGAGCACACCCAGGAACGCCTGCAGCGCGGCCTGGTCGCCGGATATTTCCAGCCCGGGTGAGGTGAAGTCACCCATCGCCACTGCCAGCAGCCGAGACTTGCTCTCCAGCTTGACCGTAACGGTTGCCGTCGCCGGGTCGGCTGCGACTTTGCGCTGAACGAGCACGCCGTTACGCAAAGTAAGCCGGTAGTTGGCGGTCAGATCGGCGAAAGTGATATCGATGGCGATGTCGAGGTCCCAGCCGCGCGGTCCGTTGACCCGGATGGCGAGGCTGTCGAAGATCTGCTCCGGTGTCAGCTGATTAAGCATCGACGGTGAGGTGGCCGTCACGGCGGTGCCGAAGTTGCCGTCACGCAATTCGGTTGCGCCACCCATGAAAAAATTGCGCCAGGTCGCGTTTTCGGCACCGTAGGCCAGCTGCTCCAACGTATCGGAATACACTGCGCGGGCCGCGGCATGTTCACTGTCGGTAAAGATGGCGTGGTCTAGAAGTGTTGCCGCCCAACGGAAGTCACCGGATTCGAAGGCCGCTTCGGCGAGCTCGACAACCCGGTCGATTCCGCCCATCGCCTCGACGTAACGGGGAGCCAACGCTTCGGGCGGGTACGGCCACAGCCGGGCCGGGTTGCCGTCGAACCATCCCATGTAGCGCTGGTAGATCGCCTTGACGTTGTGGCTGACCGACCCGTAATACCCGTGGGTATGCCAGGCCTGCTCCAGCGCTGGCGGCATCTGGAACATTTCGGCGATTTCAACACCGGTGTAGCCCTGGTTGAGCAGCCGCAGCGTCTGGTCGTGCAAATAGGCGTACATGTCGCGTTGCAGCGACAAGAACTCGACGATGCTCTCCCGTCCCCAGGTTGGCCAATGGTGGGAAGCGAACACCACATCGGTACGGTCAGCGAAGATGTCGATCGCCTCGGTGAGGTAGCCCGACCAGGCGTGCGGGTCACGCACCAGCGCGCCGCGCAGGGTCAGCAGGTTATGCAGGTTATGGGTGGCATTCTCGGCCATGCACAATGCGCGGAAGCGCGGGAAATAGAAATGCATTTCGGCAGGCGCCTCGGTGCCGGGCGCCATCTGGAACTCGATCTCCACGCCGTCGATGGTGTGCTTCTCACCGGTCTCCCGGATGTCGATGGTCGGGACGATGACGGCGACCTCACCGGTGGACGGGGCCTGGCCGAGCCCGCAGCCGACCTGATCCAGGGGTCCGCGCGGCAGCAGGGTGCCGTACATATAGGTGGCCCTGCGGGTCATTGCCGGACCGGCGTAGACATTCTCCTGGACGGCATGCTCGACGAAACCTTCCGGAGCCAGCACGGGCACCGCACCGGCATCCACCTCCGCCTGGGAGGTGACGCCCAGTACGCCGCCGAAGTGGTCGACATGGCTGTGGGTGTAGATAACCGCGACGACGCGGCGATCACCGCCCCGGTGGGTGCGATACAAGGCCAGCGCGGCGGCGGCTACCTCGGTGGACACCAACGGATCGATGACGATGATTCCGGTATCGCTCTCGACGAAGGTGACGTTCGAGATGTCAAAGCCGCGGACCTGATAGATGCCCGGCACCACTTCGTAAAGACCTTGTTTGGCGGCCAGGGTCGACTGACGCCACAGGCTGGGGTGTACCGATGTCGGCGCGGGACCGCCGAGGAAGGAATAGGCGTCGTTGTCCCATACCACGCGGCCGTCGGCCGCCTTGATGATGCATGGGGACAAGGCGGCAATGAATCCGCGATCGGCGTTGTCGAAATCCGTTGTGTCATGAAATGGCAGAGCATATCCGCGATGCGCTGACTCAATGACTGGGGTGGGGGTGTTGTGGGCCACGGCAATACCCTGCCATTAAGGGGCAGTCCCCGGAGCGTCGAATAGCTAACGGCCACGAAAATAATTGCACCAGCCCCTAGATCTTCGATCCCGCAAACCCGCATGCTGCCGGGACGGCCCTCAATGCCGAGGGCCGCAACTATCTGGCAAAGGAGCAAAGGTGCAGCGTCTACTGACGGTGGCGGTGGCTGGGGCGGCAATTCTGGTCGCGGGTATTTCTGGCTGTTCGAGCAACAAGTCGACTACGAGCGGTACTTCCTCGAGTGCAAGCGCAATGGCGAACGCCGGAGGAGGCGGAGCCGGCGGACCGAAGGTCATCATCGACGGGAAGGACCAGAACGTAAGTGGCTCGGTCGTGTGCACGACGGCGGGCGGCAACGTCAACATCGCGATCGGTGGGGCAGCGACGGGCATCGCCGCCGTGCTCGCCGATGCCAACCCTCCGCGGGTGAAGTCCGTTGGGCTCGGCAACGTCAATGGCGTAACACTGGGCTACACGTCGGGCACCGGCCAGGGCAATGCCTCGGCGACCAAGGACGGTAACGCCTACAAGATCACCGGCACCGCCACCGGGGTCGACATGGCCAACCCGATGCAACCGGTGAACAAGCCTTTCGAAATCGACGTGACCTGTTCTTAGCTAGCCAGGCGGCGGTGCGAACGGTTGCCATCCGTTGGGTGGCAACCGCACCGTGAACTCGGTATGACCGGGTGAGCTTTTCACCGTGATCGTCCCGTTGTGCGCCTTGACGACCGCGGAGACGATCGCCAGACCCAGTCCGGTGCTGCCGCCTTTACGGGAGCGCGAGGAATCGCCGCGGGCGAACCGCTCGAACACCTCCGATTTCAGCGCTTCCGGAATGCCGGGGCCGTTGTCGATAACCTGCAGCACGGTGTGCGTCGGCTCGGTGCTCAATCGCGTGGTTACGACGGTGCCTGCCCCGGTGTGGACGCGGGCATTGGCAAGCAGGTTGGTCAGCACTTGGTGTAACCGTGCCGCGTCACCGGTGACGACCACCGGTTCTTCGGGGAGGTCGAGCTCCCACTGATGGTCCGGTCCGGCGACGTGTGCGTCGCTGACTGCGTCGACCGCCAGCTGCGACAGATCCACCGGTTCGCGTTCCAGCGGCCGGCCGGAGTCCAGGCGGGCCAGCAGCAGCAGGTCCTCGACGAGGCGCGTTATCCGGTTCGTCTCGGAAGCGACCCGGCTCATCGCGTGCGCCACCGCCTCGAGGTCCCCACCATCCTGGCCCATGCGTTGGGCGAGTTCGGTGTAGCCGCGGATCGCGGCAAGCGGCGTGCGCAGTTCGTGGCTGGCGTCGGCAACGAATTGGCGAACCCGGGTCTCGCTGGCCTGCCGCGCTGACAGCGCGGCCGCGATGTGGTCAAGCATCCGGTTCAGCGCCGACCCGAGTTGGCCCACCTCGGTAGCAGGATTCGCGTCAGATTCAGCCACCCGCACCGGCAGTTCGACCTCGCCGCGGTCCAACGGGAGTTCGACGACTTCGCTTGCAGTTTGCGCTACGCGGCGCAACGGCGCCAGCGCCCGCCTGATGATCACGACGCCGGCGGTCGTCGCGGCAATCAGCGCGATCATCGTGAGGATCCCGAGAATGATCAGCATCCGGATCATGGTGGCGTCGACGTAGGACATCGACAGTCCGGTGACGATGACGTCGCCGCCGCGCCGGCTCGGGGCGGCGATGACACGGTATCGACCGAGGCCGTCGAGATTCAGCGTTACCGGTTTGCGGCTGCCGGCGATCGCCGCCAGCTGGGCCTGGGCCTTGTCGGTCAATGCGGCACGGGCACCACTGCTGGTCAGGTAGCCGGCGTCGACCGTCTTGCCATCGCTGACCACCGCCGCCACCATGCCTGCCGGCTGGCCCGGGGCGTCGAGGAACCTTGGACCGGGGCCTGGCCGCGGATAGAAGGAGTGCGGCTCGTGCTGCCACCCGGGACGGTTCGGTTCGGGGTACATCAGTGCCGAGCGATAGGAGGTCCCGCCGAGTTGCCCGTCGAGCTGTTTCACCAGGTGGTGGTTCAGCGCCAGTTCGGTTGCCGCCGTGATCCCGATACACACCACGGCGAGCACGATGACCTGCCCGACCAGCAGCCGCAGCCGCAGCGACCAGACTCGCCTCGTGCTAGCGGGCCGGCTTGAGGACATAGCCCGCGCCGCGCAGCGTGTGGATCATCGGGTCGCGACCATTGTCGATCTTTTTGCGCAGGTAGGAAATGTAGAGCTCGACGATGTTGGACCGGCCGCCGAAGTCGTAGCTCCATACCCGGTCGAGGATCTGCGCCTTACTGAGCACCCGTTTAGAGTTGCGCATCATGAACCGCAGCAGCTCGAACTCGGTGGAGGTCAACGAGATCGGTTCGCCGGCGCGCGTCACCTCGTGACTGTCCTCGTCCAGCACCAAGTCCCCGACCACCAGCTGCGCGCCGCTGTCCACCGTAGTCACCCCGGTGCGCCGCAGCAGCGCCCGCAACCGCAGCACGACCTCTTCGATGCTGAACGGTTTGGTCACGTAGTCGTCGCCGCCTGCGGTCAAGCCGGCGATGCGGTCTTCCACCGCATCCTTGGCCGTCAGCAGCAGCACCGGCAGCTGCGGGTTTTCCTTGCGTAGTTTGCGCAGGACGTCGAGCCCACTCATATCGGGCAGCATCACGTCGAGAACAACCACGTCGGGCCGCTGGGCGCGGGCCGACGCGATCGCTGACGATCCGTCGGCGGCAGTGGTGATATTCCAGCCCTCGTAGCGCAATGCCATTGACACCATTTCGGCCAGGACAGCTTCGTCGTCGACGACGAGCACATTGATCGGGCTGCCGTCGGCTCGGCACATGACAACCCGCTCTACCGAGGGTCGGGGCTGCGTCACAGGTTCCAGTATCCGCACCTTGCCTGGGCCAGCGCTATGACCTTTCTTTGCGCAGGCTGTGAAACACGTCTTCCGGCGGATACCTAGTACCAGTACCGCCTGCCGCCGACCGGGCGGCCCACCGAGCCCAGGATCCACAACACCGCGCCGATCACCAGTAAGACGATGCCGAGCACCCACAACAAATGAATGCCGAACAAAAATCCGAGAATGAGCAAGATTGCACCTACGACGATCATGACAACTTCCTTTTGAGTAAAGGGTTTTAGGTCACTGCTGGCATTGAACTGGGTTGCGGTAAATGGCAAACTTGTACTTTCGGGTTGAGACCCGCGTAATTCAAGGGCCCCGCGACCACAGTCAGTGCGATAGTTCCCGCTGTGGCACAACTTGTTGGCCCGCCTTTGAAGTAATCGCGCTGCCACGCCGCCAAGACTCCGATGAGCAGCCACACCAGGACAATCACGCCGATAATCCCGCCACCGCGCATGGTGACCTCCATTGTGCTCGAGAAATCTTTTTCCCGTGAGCCTAACGATACCCATTGCACTCATGTCTAAACATCTGTGAAATTTAATTTGACGCAGTTTGGCGCCGCTCCCAACAGAGCTCGGCCCGCTAGGGATGGTCGGCCAGCCACACTTCGGCGCGCTTGTTCGATACCCGCGACAGCCATGCCTCCTGGATCAGCTCGGCTAATTCCGTTCTGCTGATTTCCGCCAATCGGCTGGCCCGCACCAGTACCGAAGGATGCCCGTCGAAATGGTTTGTGGTGAAGAACGGCGACGCAGGATCCTGGATCAGCGCCAGCTTGTCGCTCTCCGACTCCACCCAGAGCATGATCACGTCGGCGTAACGTTCGCCGGAGTCCGGATCGGTCGCGTCGGGCTGGGGAGTGCGGAAGAACACGAACGACTTCCCGCCCACTTGATAAATAGAGTTGCCCTTTGGGCCGTCCAAGCGCTTGACGTGCGGCATCGACGCGGCGATCTGATGCACATCGCCAACCCGGGCAGGCCGATCAGCCATAACGGCGACACTACCGCTTTCCACGCGACGTCCCGCTTCAGCCAGGTGACCAGCGCCACCAAGCGCCTCTGTGGCCGGCGCGACGCGCGCCGGCCACAGAGGGGCTACGAAAAGCTCGATTGGGGCTGAGCCCGTCGGAAGCGGGCAAAGCCTGAGCGCCTACTTACCAGCCATGCCAGTGACCTTGGTCACGAGGCTCACCGTCGTACCAATGGTCGTCATGGCAGCGCCCCCAGTCCCAGTTGTTGCCCCAGCCTGGATCCCAGAACTCTCCGGGACACCAGTGGTAATCCGGGAAGGGCGCGGGCACGGGTTGGGCTTCGGCGACGGCAGCCGCCCCCAAACCAGCGAGCCCTAAACCGGCGCTCATTACGACTGTCGATGCTGCGACACGCAAAACGTTTTTCACGCCACCCTTTGTACCCGAGTTTTATCCGGACCAAACCATATGAATCGCGTTCTCACGTAACGGATTAGCAACAGATCAGTGTTGCTCTGGCGCCTAAGTTTCTAGCAAAGCAAGGCTCCCACAGCTGCTCGATACATCGGCACTCATGAGCAAATTGCATTGACTCACTTGTTCACCTACACAGGGGATCTCGACGTTTGTTGCCGCCCGGGCGTGAGGCGTTGCTTGTGTAGCTGCGCAATATTCGCTGAGTTCTGTTCCGAAACAACCAGGTTGGCCGTTCACAGCCCGCCACGGCGCCGCCAGACAGGTAACGCACCGTCCGAGTCGTTGCCCAGCGAAGTCGACCGGGAGGCTTGTCACATCGATGCTGGCGCCGTGGCTGGCGCCAGTGTCGAACCCGCGATGAATCGGAGCTGTCGACAACCTGGCGAATCGCTGCCGCTTCACCTAGCAATGGCACTCCGGGTCGAGTACCACCCGGTGCGAGGCGCCGCTGGCTACTTTGCGGCCGCGGGCCCACCGGCCCGGCAATACTGGCGCCCGGCCGACCAAGCTGGGCCGACCGATCCGATCAGCCTGCTCGTCGCTGCGCGGATACGTAAAGGGTCGGCGGCATCAAATCCTCGGCGCCCTGCGGAACGCTGCGGCCATAACGAGCCATTAGCTCCGCGAACGTTGCCGTCGACACGTCCCAGCCATGTTCACGCAGCCAGCCGTCGACGGCTGTGCGCTCCTCCGGATACCAGAGGTCGTCATAGTCCGTTATCTCGGCGTTGACCAGCCTGGCGGCCGTGGCCCGCATGCGCCGCATGTCCTCGCGCTGACGCCGAACCCGCTCGGGGTCGGTGAAACCCG
>DATJBA010000268.1:0-11841 GCA_035515675.1 Mycobacterium sp. | reverse complement strand
GCGACCCGCGACGTGAGCGCGCGGCTGGCGCCCCCGGACAATCGCTTCCAGCGCGGAAAAGACCAGCCGTGACTCGCCCAGGGTCCAGCTCGTCGCCGGATACACGGCCAGGATGTTACGCATGCGCCGGTGCACGTCGTTAAGTTCGCGGCGGTCCATCTCGGCGTCGGCGTCGCGGTCTGCCTGCTGCGTGTCTGCGTTCACGGCAAGCGCCCCCTTTCGGTTTGGCCCTCCCCTTAATAGCGTGCAGCACCAGGGTTCCCGCTGCGGGCCACGCTAAACCTCGCCTCCGCCTGAGGTTTCTGCGAGCTTAGAATCCCAAGCGTGTTCGCCTGCCCGAGTTGCCTGGCGGAGCCCGAGGCGATCACCGGCAGCAACATCTCGGTGGTGCGCCACCAGCAGGGCTGTCCGGTGCTTATCGAGCAGACGCGGGCCCGCTGACCCCTGACAGTCGCCGGGCTGCCCACCACGCCGGCCCCGGAACCGTTCGCCCATCGGGTCGGCACGGCACGCTGCAGCCGCGCCGCCGAGCTGGCTGCCCAGACAGCCGGCTAGCCCCCCAGCGTCAGCCCCGAGGAGGACGCCGCGAGTTGACTAGTGCGCTGCGACGGCGACGGCGACGGCCAGCTTTCGTTGTTGTGGCGGCATGCGCCGATATCGTGGTCAGCATGGTCCGTCGTGGTCAACAAGAGCAGCGAGAGCTGCGAAAAGCACGGCGCGAAGCAACTGATCGGGTGGAATCAAGCGAAGGGGCATATCGGCCTGATCGGCGAAACTGCCTGACTAGACAGTGGGAAACCGCCGGTGACGATTCCAATACGATCCGGGTACAAAACCTGATCTGGCGCCGAAAGGGCCAACTGGTCGATTTCGTGATCAACCTGCAAGAACTCACCTCCGAGGGCTGGGAGACAGTCGAATACGTCGACCGTTGCCATGGAAGCTGCCACCATCACCCACAGAACGGGACAACACGCGTCATCCTTCGGCTGGATGTCGTCGGCGACGTGCAAAATGCATACCGGGTGGCGCAACCGTTGATCTGTACGCGCCGCATCAGTGATCGACGAAAGCTGCGCAATCCCCACGCCTGATGACGAGATGGTCGGCGCCGACGCCCCGGGCGCCGACGCTACTGTGGGAATGTTTCTCGACTACCTCGAGCACCAGCCGAACGGCGTCGCGGTGTCCGCTGCCGTGGGTCATCCAGCGTGTGCGCGCGATGCTCGTACTGTGGAGTTCGCTACAACTCACGGGTGACGTTTGCGCCAAATCCTGTTGCGGGGCGGCCCGCTTCAGAACGGCGTCTGCGACCGGTCCATCCAGCACCGGCCACCGCCGTCATCACCACGCCGCGCGTCCAAACACGCCCGGTACAACACGGCGAACGGGTCGGAGCCGAATTGCCTTGGATTCTCCGACAGTCCACACATCATGCGTTGCGCCGCGTAAGCATCAAAACTGTTGTACACCAACGTGATTCCCTCCAACTCAGACGAAGAGATGGACAGTGATCTGCCCGCCCGGACCCGACGCGACCGCCCACAGCTGCAGCGGATGCCCGTTGGGGTCGCTGAGGGTCACCGCCGGCCTGGGCGAGGAACTTGTCCTCGAGGGCCTGGCGTGCCTTCAGGGTTCGGGCGGCACGGTTTTCGGTGTTCGCCCAGGAGGCGTGTGCGGCGAGTCGGCCGCGGAGTTGTCCTTCTTGCGCTGTGAGCGGCATTCGGTCCTCTTGAAATACCAAGGTGGCGATTCCTGCCGGAACCGCCTCGAATGCCGCCGCCCGGGTTGGGCGAGAACGCGGCCCCAGTTCGTTACTGCTGGGGACAGGCCAGCGCGGGGCTGACGAAACCCGCGTCTAGTACAGTGCGCGCAGGATTTCGGTGCGCAGTGCTCGAAGGGTCTCGGTGTAAAGAGCGGGCTCGGCGGTCAGGGTGCCCAACCGTGTGATGTACGACCCTAGTTGAGACACGACGACTTTCAGGTTGTCGACGTCTACCTCGTGGCGGCCATCGGCGCGCACTGCATCGAGGATGACCGAGCCTATTGCAATCGGAAGGTCGAAGCCGCGCTCCACCCGCCACGCCGTGCGGTTACGTGACAAGCGCGTCCCGCGCATGGACAAGACGTGTGACACCGCGTCGTTAACCCGTGCCGCCGGGTCGCCGGGTGCGTCCATGATGCGGCGGTAGTCGGGGTCGACGCTCCATGTCCCAGTCGCGTGGGTCCATTGAAACGCGCGCAGCTTCAACGTCTTTCGGCCGCTGCTGCGGCGCTTCACCGCAGTTACGGTGATCCGGTAGCCGCTCAAACGCGATCCCCTCTGCGAAGGCGGCGGGCCGCTTCGCGCGCCCGATGGTCGGCAGCGCTGGCGCCGTAGCGTTCCAGCATGGTGTCGGAGCGCCAGCCCATTAGCCGCTTGAGGTCGCGCTCCTGGCCGCCGGCGAGTAGGAAGTCGTGGGCGTTGGTGTGTCGGAAGCGATGTGGATGAATCTTGGCCGGGTCGAGCCCCGCCAGCTCGGCGCGAATTTTCAACCGCTCACGTACGCCGTCCGGGGTGAAGCGGCCCCGCTCCCCGAGAAATAGCGCGGCGCTCGATGCGTGGCGATGCTTCGTTCGCTCGCGCAGATAGCGGTCCAGTGCTTGACCGGTTCGTGCTCCGAAGTACGCCGGCCGCACCCGCGATCCTTTCCCGGTTACGACTACCGACTCAGCGTCGAGGTCCAGGTCGCCCAGGTCGATACCAGTCACCTCGGACACCCGAAGCCCGCAGTCGATAAGCAAGCGGATGATGCTTTCGTCGCGGCGGTCGGCGAAGCTCTTACCCTTGCAGGCGCCGATCAGCGCCGCGAGTTCCTCGTCGGTGAGGATGGGTACCGGCGGCGGCTCGGGCTTGTCGATGACGATTCCGGCCAACGGATCAATGCGAATGATGTCCTCGGCGAGCAGCCAGTTGGTGAATCGCCGAAGTCCGCGCCAGCGGGTGCGGATGGTGCCGGTGGTCAGGCCGCGGCTGCGTAGGAAGTCCAGCCACCGCAGGACGGTCTCGCGATCCAGGCTGGACAGATCGGCCGGCTGGCCTCGCTGGGCCAGCCAGTCACCGAAGTAGGTGATGCTCTGGCCGTACAGCACCAGCGTGCGATCGGCCTTGCCCTCGACGCGCAACGAGCGGTTGAAGCTGCTGCGCAATGATTCGAGGGATTCAGCCATGTATTGAGGTTATCGGGCGAGCGTGAGTTGTGCTAGCAGGTGCATGACGTCACTTCGGCTTGTTTTTCCTAGTCAGATCTGTGTCGCGGCTCGGCTGCACCCGTTTCGGTTCGCCCGGCATCTTCGGGTAGTTGGGCGGATAAGGCATGTCGCCAAGCCCCCGCTCTTCGTCAGCCTCGGCCATCTCCAGCAACGGAGCAATCGACTGGGCCACGTCATCCATGCCGGTCCACGGGTCGTTTCGGACCTTCACCAGATCGGGCACGCTCGCCATGGTGTAGTCGACCGGCTCGGCGCCGGCCAGCTCGTCCCAGGTCAGCGGCATCGACACGGTCGCGATAGGGGTGCGCCGCACCGAATACGCCGATGCCATGGTGCGGTCCCGGGCATTCTGGTTGAAGTCGATAAAGATGCGCTCGCCACGCTCCTCTTTCCACCACGACGTGGTCACGGCGTCGGGCGCGCGGCGCTCCACTTCACGGGCCAGCGCGATGCCCGCCCGGCGCACTTCGATGAAGTCCCAGTCGGTGGCGATCCGGAGAAACACATGGATTCCACGACCCCCAGACGTCTTCGGATATCCGACCAGCCCGAGTTCGTCGAGCAGAGGCCGCAACACGTTGAGCGCAACCGCCCGCGCCTCCTTGAACGCGACGCCGGGCTGCGGATCCAGGTCGATGCGCAGCTGGTCGGGATGGTCGGTGTCGGGACAGCGCACCTGCCACGGATGCAATGTGATCGTGCCCATCTGCGCCGCCCACACGATCGCCGCGGGGTGGGTCACCATCAGCGCGTCGGCGATCCGCCCCGACGGGAACGTCACCCGGCAGGTCTCCAGGAAGTCGGGATGGTGCTGCGGTATCCGCTTCTGGTAGATCTCCTCGCCGTCGATGCCATCCGGGAAGCGCTGCAGGTGGGTGGGCCGATCGCGCAGCGCGGCCAGCATCGGGCCGCCTGCCACGGCGAGGTAGTACTCGACGAGCCGCCGCTTGGTGCCGTTCGACCCGAGCTTGGGGAAATACACCTTGTCCGGACTGGTCAGCCGCACCGCGGTGCCGTCGACGTCGAGCTCTTCCGCTGCAGCGGCCATAGTCCGATTCCAGCACGCCCGCGAAGTCATACCGAGCCGAGACGCGACAATGAGCGGATGGACTTGCCTGTCATGCCGCCGGTCTCGCCGATGCTGGCCAAGTCGGTTCGGTCGATCCCACCGGATGCATCGTATGAGCCCAAGTGGGACGGATTCAGGTCCATTTGTTTCCGCGACCGCGATCAGGTCGAGCTGGGCAGCCGCAACGAGCGGCCGATGACCCGCTACTTCCCTGAGCTGGTCGCGGCGGTCCGGGCCGAGCTGCCGGAACGCTGCGTGATTGACGGTGAAATTGTCGTCGCCACCGACCACGGCTTGGACTTCGAGGCGCTGCAACAACGCATCCACCCGGCCGATTCGCGGGTGCGGATGCTCGCCAAGACGACGCCGGCTTCCTTCATCGCGTTCGACCTGCTCGCACTCCGCGACGACGACTACATGCGGCGTCCGTTTTCCGAGCGACGCGCCGCGCTCATCGACGCGCTGGCCGGCTCCGGGCCTTCGATTCACGTGACGCCGGCGACCACCGATATCGACGCGGCGCAGCGTTGGTTCGAGGAATTCGAGGGAGCCGGTCTCGATGGCGTTATCGCCAAGCCGCTGACCATCACCTATCAGCCGGACAAGCGCGTCATGTTCAAGATCAAGCACGATCGGACCGCCGACTGCGTGGTCGCCGGCTATCGAGTGCACAAGTCCGGCGGCGAGGCGATCGGCTCGCTGCTGCTCGGGCTCTACCAGGACTCGGGTCCTTCAGCAGGCCAGCTCGCGTCGGTCGGCGTGATCGGCGCATTCCCGATGGCGCAGCGGCGGCGGCTGTTCGCCGAGCTGCAGCCGCTGGTCACTAGTTTCGAAGGCCATCCGTGGAACTGGGCCGCGCACGAAGCCGGTGAGCGCACCCCGCGCAAGAACGAATTCTCGCGCTGGAACGCCGGCAAGGATCTTTCGTTTGTGCCGCTGCGACCCGAGCGGGTGGTCGAGGTCCGCTACGACCACATGGAAGGTCGACGGTTCCGCCACACCACCCAGTTCAGCCGGTGGCGCCCCGACCGCGACCCGCGCTCATGCACCTACGCGCAACTCGAGCAGCCGCTCACCTTCAGCCTCGGCGACATCGTTCCCGGCCTCAGGTAAGCCGACCTAAAAGGGCGGGGGTTGGTTGCGTTCGGCGATGTGGGCGGTGTTGAGTGCGCGACCTCCTCGGGTCATCACAGCGTTCTGCAGTGGCTCGCATACGCCAACGGCAGTTAACGCCCGCGGCTGACTCGCGGCTGACTCAGACCGCGACCGTCAGTTCCGACAACCCGCGCAGCGTGACGTTGGTCTTGTATTGTGGCTCGCTGTCCAGCCGCGCATCCGGGAAGCGCGCTGTTACCGCCGACAGGGCCACGCCGGCTTCCAGCCGCGCCAGCGGCGCGCCCAGGCAATAATGCGCACTGCGACCAAATCCCAAGTGCCGCAACGCCCCCCGATCCGGATCGAAGGTATCGGGTCGGTCGAACTCGGCGGGATCACGCTGGGCCGCGGCCAGCAGCAGCATCATCACGTCACCTGCGGGCACGTCGATTTCCCCAATCGTCATGTCGTCGGCGGCAATTCGGCCGACTAGTTGCACGGGCGGGTCGTAACGCAAGGTCTCCTCCACGACCGCCGGCGCGCGACCGGCATCGGCTCCCAGGGCCGTCCAGTGAATGGGGTTGCGCAGCATAGCCAAAATGGCATTGGCGATGAGGTTCACCGTGGTTTCATGTCCCGCGATGAGCAGCAGGTTGCAGGTGGAGATGATCTCGTCGTGAGTCAGCTGATCGCCAGACTCCTCCACCGCGATCAGGCCGGAAATGAAGTCGTCGCCAGGCCGCGATCGGCGCTGTTCGATCAGGTCGTGAAAATATTCGCGCAGCCACCGAGCGGCCCGCAGCCGCTCCTCGATACCGCCAGGCGCTTCGCCAGTGAATGTGACGAACGGGTCCAGCGACTGCGCCAGTAGCGCCGACGCGTGGCTGAACTGCGGCTCGTCCTCGAGCGGCACGCCGAGCAGCCGGCAGATGACGGCCACCGGCAGCGGATAGGCGAAGTCTTTGACGACCTCGAATCGGCCCTTCTCGGCGATCCGGTCGAGCAATCCGTCCACCAGCGCGCTGATATTGGGCTGCAGCGCGTTCACCACTTTCGGCGCAAACGCCTTGCTGACCAACTTGCGCAGCCGGGTGTGATCGGGCGGGTCGAGGAACAAAAATCCCGGCGGGCCCAGTGGCCGCGGCGCCGCCCCGCTCTGCAGGAGGCGCTGCGCCATCGTCGACTTGAGCCGGTCGCTGCTCGATGACGGGTGCCGCAAAACCTCGTCGCAGTCCCGGTAAGTCGAGAACACGGCGAGGTTGGCGTTCGGCAGCTGGAACGGTCCACGGTCGCGAAACTGTGCACAGAGCCGATACGGGTCAGCCCGGTTGGCTGGGTCCAGCAGCTGCAGCAGCAACCCTTGCAATTCGGCTTGCTCGGACGGTCCGGTGGGTTGGGTGGGCGCGGTCGTCATCCTCACATTCTGCCCGCGCCGCGACTCAAGTCCCTTCGCTTAATCCCGCCAACGCCGGATGCGTCATCAATCGATCCAGGAATGCACGCTGCCCCGTTACCAGTTTCATGCGTGCCTGCGCCACCGGAAACCAGCCGACCCGATCGACCTCCGGGAACTCCCGCATCGTGCCCGAGTCCTTCGGCCACTCCAGTTCAAATGTGTTGCTGTGCGCGTCGGTGACGTCGAGGTCGCCCTGGACGGCGAAGGTGGTGACCACCTTGCCGCTGGGTTGTTTCAGCGGACCGAGCTCGGTGCGCGGCCCGGCCGGCACCGGTAGCCCGATCTCCTCGGAAAACTCACGCCGCGCCGCCGTCCAGGGATCCTCGCCGTCGGGGTATTCGCCTTTAGGAATCGACCAGGCCCCGATATCTTTCCGAGCCCAAAACGGGCCACCCGGATGTGCGATCAGAACCTCGACGACACCGTCGCAGACCCGGTACAACAGCACGCCCGCGCTCAGCTTAGGCATCGACCGTCTTTCAGACTCCGACGGCGCGTTCCAGGTCTTTGAGCGACGACTCCAAATGCGCGAGCAGCCGCTGCAGGTGCGGCACGCTCCGCCGACATCCGACCAGACCGAAATCGAGATTGTCGGCGTTGTTGGCCAGCGTGATGTTCAGCGCTTGTCCGTCCAGCACGATGGACAACGGGTAGTTGCCGTCGAGTCGGGCGCCCCCGCAATACATCGGCTGACGGGGTCCGGGCACGTTGGATATGACGAGGTTGAACGGCGGCGGCGTCGATGCCACCCAACCCGGGACCGCTGCGAGGCTGAGCGATGCCATATTCATCGCCGACAGCGCCAACGCCTGGATCCGGGGCAGTTGAGAGAACACCTTCTTGTTACTACGCATCGAGTCGCTGACGGTCTGCAGTCGCGCCGCGGGATCGTCGGTGTCGGTGGCAAGGTTGCACAGAATGGCTCCGACGAGGTTGCCGCCGGCGTCGGCCTCATCCTCCCTACGCAGGCTCACCGGGACCATCGCGACCAGCGGCGCGTCCGGCAGCGCGTTCTGCTCAAGCAGGTAGTAGCGAAGGGCGCCCGAACACATCGCCAAGACGACGTCGTTGACGGTCACGCCTGCGGCGGTCTTGACGCTCTTGATGCGGTCCAGCGACCATGACTGCGCGGCGCACCGGCGGGCGCCCCCGATCTTGACGTTCAACATGGTGCGGGGGGCTGCGAAGGGCAACGTCAGCTGCTGCTCAAGCAGCGCCGCCCGCGCCAGCGACGCTGTCGACGGAGCAAGTGCCGCAATAGATCCCGCCGTATGCATCAATGAACTCAACAGGGAGGACGGGCTGGACTTGCGCTTGCGTTTGGGCAGGCTCCAGACCGCGCGAATGTTGGGATCGTCGGGGTCATTCGACAATGCGCGCTGCATCAGCTTCAGCGCCGAGATACCGTCGATCAGGGCATGGTGGAACTTGGTGTACACCGCGAACCGGCCATCGTTCAGTCCCTCGATCACGTGCGCTTCCCACAGCGGACGGTGGCGATCGAGCAGGCTGCTGTGCAGCAGGGAGGTCAGCTCGAGCAGGTCGCGGACCCGTCCCGGGGAAGGCAACGCCGAACGCCGGACGTGGTAGTCGATGTCGACGTCCTTGTCATAAGTCCAGCCCAGGTTTGCGATTACGCCCAAGAACGTCGCTGGACGCTTGAGGAAGGTGGGCTGGAAATCCTGCTGGGCGACAAGGTGGTCGTAGAACTCCCGGACGAAGCCGCGGTCGGCGCCTTGGGGCGGCTCGTACAACTGCAAGCCACCGACATGCATGGGATGCTCCCGGGATTCGCCCAGCAGAAACATCGCGTCGGTGGGCATCATCAGTTCCATCCACCAATTAGACCGCGACCGGCGCACGAGGCGAAGGAGCCGTTAGAACATCGCAGCCGAGCTGACTTCGGGATGGCCGCGCATGTACTCCACCAGCCGATCGACGTAGCTGCGGAACGCGGGTGGCTTAATACCACTGCCGGCGAGGTCAGCGCGGCAATGGTCGGTCAAATAGAAGGTGGGATGCGCGAAGTAGTCAACCGCTTCGGGAGGGATCCGCATCAAGCGGTAGAGCCCCGGGACGTGCGCCAGGGACGCCTTCGCCAGCTTCCGCGGCAATGGAACCTTGATGAGTTCCCGGCCGGTTGCCTGGGCCAGCACATCGGCCATCTCATCGACGGTGAGCGAGTGTGGATCCGCCAGCTGATAGGTCCGGCCCTCGGAGGCGGAAAGGCCGCTCAAATACCTGACCGCATCAACGATGAAGTCGCGCGGGACCACGTTCACCCGCGACGTCGTGGGGTCGCCCGCCATCGGCAGGATCGCGTAATGAGGCTGTCGCAACAGCCACTGCATGACGAAGTAAGGCCCGTCAAACTTTTGCGTCTCACCGGTGCGACTGTCGCCGACGACAATCGAGGGGCGATAGATCGTGGCCGGCATGCCCGCGGACATGTGCCAGCGCACATCTGCCTCGGCGAGGTTTTTGGTCTCCTCGTAATGGTTGTTGAACGGTGCACCGACTTCTAGGTCGTCCTCGCTGAACGGACCGGCATAGCGGCCGCTGACATAGCATGTGCTGAAGTAGTGCAGGCGGGTCAACTTGGGACAGCGCTCGAGTACGTCCAAAACGTTGCGGGTGCCGTCGACGTTGACCCGAACTGCCACGTCCCGGGCCACGGTCAGGTCATACGCGGCGGCGAGGTGCCACGCCTCGGTGAGCCCGGTAAGGGCATCTGCGGCAAGGCCCAGCCCGGGTTCGGTGATGTCACCCTCGACCACCTGAATCCGCCCCTCCAGGGACGGGTCGGCAGAGCACAGGTCGGCCACCCGTCGCTCTGCCAATGTGGCGAACTTGGGCTGCACCAGGCAGATTGCCGAACCGCCAGTGCGTTTGAGGATGCCCGGCAGTAACGCGCTGCCAAGAAACCCGGGGAACCCGGTCATCAATACGGTCATCGCTGCACTCCCTGGTCAATCGGTTTGTTGCCGAAGTGGTTCCGGTGGGTGAACTCGGCGACCTCACGGCGCACCCGCAAGTAGGGCAACGACATCACCGGATAGCCGAGACGGACGGCAAAGCCAACCTTCATGTGGCCGGGAACAGCAAGAAGGTCCTTCACCGCTTGTTCGGCGGAGGGCGCGCTCAAGACCGAAAGGGCTTGAAAGCCGACCCCCAGCGAGTGCGCCATCAGCCACATGTTCTGCAGCACGCACCCCAGGCTCATCATCCCGAGCACGTCCCCCTCGGAGGCGGGAGCACGCTTCGTGGCGTCATACAGCACGATCAACAGGACCGGACACCCCGGCATCAAACTACGCAAGGAGATCGCCTCACCCACCTTTTCCTTTTGGGCCAGGTCTCGCATCCATGGTGGGAGCATGCTGGCCAGCAGACCAACTTCCTTGTGGCGCAATTCTTCTTCGGAGAAGGAGAGCAGTTGCCAGTGTTCTCGCAGAAACTCTTTCGATAGCTGAATCTGTATCGTGCCGACCTCGTCCAGCAACTTTTGGTCATCCACGACGACGATCTCGAAGTTCTGCATGTTATGAGCGGTGGGACTCCACCGTGCAGCTTCCAGGATCTGCAGCAGGTCTCCCTGTGCGATCGCACGGGTCTGATCGAACGGAACGCGCACGGAGTGGCGTTCCTCGATGACCTTGAGCAAGTCGTTCATCGCCGCATCCCCGACCGAAAGTGATGACTTGAATAGACGCTATCGATCACGGGGGTTGTGGAGACGGGTCTTTTGACCCGCCATGACCGCCATTAGTCCTCTGGTCAGGCCGATAAGCAGCCACACAGCGCAAGCACTTTGTATCAACGCTGATACGACAGCAACGTGTCCGTGCATAATCGCGTTACGGACAACTCCCGATTGGTATCCGCACCCGAACACAGCGCAGGAGGAGGCTTGGGTGGCAACCAGATCGGCGCTCCGGAGATCGCCAAGTGGGATCCACTCTTCACCGAGCTGCTGATCAACGCGGTCACGCCGGTTATCAAGCGATGGTTCCGGCCCGAGGTGCGGGGCCTGGAAACCTTCCCGTCGACCGGCGGCGCTTTGTTGGTGTCCAACCATTCCGGCGGCGTACTGACGCCTGATTGGAACGTCCTTGCCCCGGCCTTCTACCGCAAGTTCGGTTACGACCGACCGCTGTACACCCTTGCCCACTATGGCGTGTTCTTTACACCGTTGCGCGCATCGCTGGGCCGCCTCGGCGTTATTCACGCGAGCCGGGAAAACGCTGAGGAGGTGTTGCGCTCGGGTGCGGTCGTGCTGGTCTTTCCCGGCGGCGACTATGACGCATTCCGGCCGACGCTGAGTCAGAACGTCATCGACTTCGGCGGCCGCACCGGATACGTCAGAACCGCCATGCAAGCCGGGGTGCCGATCGTGCCCGCGGTGTCGATCGGGGGGCAGGAAACCCAGCTTTTCGTCACCCGCGGCAATTGGCTTGCAAAGCGGTTAGGACTCACACGAATCCGGATAGAGATCCTGCCGGTTACTATCGGCTTCCCCTTCGGCCTGACGGTGTTCTTCCCGGCCAATATGCCGTTACCGGCCAAGATCGTCTATCAGGTGCTGGAGCCGATCGACGTCGCCGCCCGGTTCGGTAAGGATGCCGACGTCCATGAGGTGGATACCCACGTGCGCTCGGTCATGCAGACCGCCCTCGACCGACTGGGCCACCAGCGCCGCTTCCCCATAGTGGGCTGATCGATTTCCAGCCCGCCCCGCCATCAGCGAGGTGGCCAAAGTCCTCAAAGTCATATTCCCACTCGTTGCCAGGTGACGTAATCGTGCCTCATGGCAGCTACGCAGCGGACCGACTATTTGACGCCCGGTAGGCGGCGCAGCACCCGCAACCCACTACTCATGACGCGCGCGTAATGGTCGGCGCGCATCCATGACGGCACGCCAACCGGCAGCCCGCGTTCGATCGCGATCGTTTGCGGCTCGGTGTATTTC
>DATJBA010000267.1:0-3590 GCA_035515675.1 Mycobacterium sp. | reverse complement strand
GTCGATCCGGCACGCGCAACGGTTCCTGTCCGCGTTCAGCGGCATCTCGCCGCACTTTCGGGCCCGTCGGCACCTGCTGTCGGCGGCCGACTACCGACAGGTGATGGCCGACCGCTTCGCGGTCTGGAACGAGATCACCGGGGCGACGACCACGGCCGCCGCCTGAATCGGCGACTGGGAAGGGACAGGACGTTTCGTTCAAGCCCACGGCTCATCACCCCGAATCATCACATCGGCCAATTGGGTTGGCTCAAGTTGACAGTGCCGACTGGTACGTCTACTCCCCGCCATCGCGGCGGCCGAGGAATTGGCGCTGACCCGCCGCTCCGCGATGGAGACCCTGCTCGACCTCACCCATAGCCAGAACGCCACCGACCGCTTGTCAGGCGTCCACGCCCTCAGTGGTATCGCCAACGTCGATCCGGTCGTTGTCTGGATCGCCGCGCGCGAGCGACTCGAGGAGCTAACGAACGACGCTGACGAAACTGTCGGCGAGTCCGCAGGTGAACTCTTTCGGGACTTGCGTGAGCAGTACGGGCATCTTGAACCGCCCGAACTGCCCGACCGGTACGGGCACTTCGGACCGTAGTTCGGGTTCCGGGCCGGCGTAGGCGGGCCGGTTCTGCGATTTCCCGTTACCGACTTAAGTTTTGGCGGGTTTCCGACATGCTGGCGAATTTGCTTCAACAAAACGCGTTGCGCCGCAATCGCTCTCGCGAATCCAGCAAATCCCGGCACGGTGACCCAACCGACCATCCTTTTTGCTGGCCTGTGGCTGCGGGTTTGTTGCTAAGTCGCGGCTGGGCCCGCCGCGGTTGTGACCAGTGGCATGATGATCTTGTCCACGATCTCAAGGAGTCGGTGGTCGGGGGGCGGAGCGCCGTGCAGTAGGTAGTGGTGCATTACCAGCGCGGGTGCGATGCCTGCCAGTAGCGGTGTGGCGGCTTCCTTGTGCACTTGGCCGCGTTCGGCGCCGCGGCGCAGGATGGCCAGAAACTGCTCGGTGCGGGTCTCGGCGAGTCGGGTGCGCGCGAGATTGGCCCGCATGTTGCTTACGGATTCGGCGATGACGCCGCGCATGACCTCACCGGCTGGGCCCGCTTGCAAGGTGCACAGACCGCGCAGCAAGGCGAGCATGTCATCGCGCACGTGTCCGGTGTCGGGAAGCTCCGCGTCGTCGGGGGCAACGTGGCGGATGGCCTCGATCACCAACTCGGCTCGGGCGGGCCAGCGCCGATACAGCGAGGCGTTGCCGGTGTGCGCGCGCTGGGCCACCCGCTCCATGCTGAGGTTTAGATAGCCGACCTCGGATAGTTCGGCGAGCGTGGCCTCGAAGATGGCCTGCTTGAGCACCGCGCCTCGGCGCCGTGGTGCCCGGCGGTGGTCAACGGTCGTACCCATCAGCCTCTGCGATATCGGTTATTGCTTCCTGTTCGGCCCGACTCTACAGTGAAGGATAACGATAGAGAAGCGACCCTTCTCTATTATTCCCACCCTGATCGAGAGGCGCCCGATGGCTCACCCGTTGAGCGGCAGGATCGATGAGTTTGGGCATGCTGGTGGCGGCTCAGGCATGCCAGGGTTTGTTGGCTGCGCTCGTTGCAGCGTCCGCGCTTTCGGGTTTCGGGTGTGCCTTGGCCGTCGGCGGGGCGTGCTATTCCGTCGCGGTCCGTTCGTACAGCGGCGAAATCCGCCAGCCCCACGCTCATTCAGGCCCACAGGTGCGTGCCGCCGCGCCGACGAAACGCCGCCCGAACCGACACCGCCCACCAGGATTGACCCGTGATCAGTATCGACGGCCGCATCGACGTGCACCACCACGTCGCCACGGAGAACAATCCCCTCTACGAGATGCCGGGCCCGCGGATCTGGTGGTCGGAGAACGAGGCGCTCAAGATGATGGACAACAACGATGTCGCGGTGGCGATGCTGTCACACACCGGCCGGCTGCCGCAGAACCCGCGGACGATCAAGGCCATGATGGCTATCCGCGACAGCCCCCTTGGCCGCACGAAACCAGTACGGGCAGCAATGTGTAAGGCCGCACAGCGCACGAACCTTGCTGCCGCAGAAATCGCTTCAAGCCACCCAGACCGATTCGGCTTCTTCGCGACGATCATGCTGCTCGACCCCGACGACGCGATCGCCGAAGCCTCGTTTGCTCTCGACGAGCTCGGCGCCGACGGTCTATTCATGCCGACCAACATCGGAGCCGTCTACCTGGGCGACCCACTCTACGATCGGCTTTTTGCCGAACTGAACCGCCGCGGTTCGGTGGTATTTGTACACCCCATGGCCCTACCGTGTCCGCTGATCCCCGGGGTTCCCGCGCACGTCTGCGACTTTCTGCTCAGCACTGTCCGAGCCGCGACAACCCTTGTTCGCAACCAAGTGCCACAACGCTTCCCGGCAATCCGATTTATTTTCACCCACGCGGGTGGATTCATCCCCTATGCCATGCAGCGGATGTCGTTGACCCTTTCGCAAATCATGGACGGCCGTAGCCCTGACAGCGTGCGAGCCGATTACCGGTCGTTCTACTTCGACACCGCGGTCGCGACCTCCCCCGCAACGATCGCTGGCTTGCTCGCCTTCGCTGACCCCACGCGGATCCTCTTCGGAACCGACTTTCCGTTCACCCAACCCGACGAAGTCACATTCTTCACCCGGCAGCTCGACGATCTACAACTGGATATCAATGTGCACCAAGCGATCTCGCGAACAAACGCAACCACGCTGTTCCCACGATTTCGTCACCGCCGAGCTTGAGGAGCTACAGCATGCACGACACAGCGGAGAAGGGGTCTCCTTAGTAACGGAACGGATCTGGTCCCTTTTAGCGGGCGCCGTTAGCTCAGGCGGCTGGTGAACGTAGCGGTCGGTGTCCTTGGCGACGGAGTTCTGATTCCACGTCGAAGTGGTAGGTGCCGTAGAAGTTGATGTGGTCGTGCTGTGCGGGTGTGAGGTGGCCGACGGCCTCGTCGGTCACCGGGTAGCCCTCGGCGCGTAGCGCGTCGAGGGCGTCGCCCATGTAGGTCGTGGTCCACAGCACTGCTGGGTTGGTGACCAGGGTGAGGCACAGTGCCTGGTCGACCTGGTCATCGAGGTGGCGGCGTCGGACCTGGCCTTGGTGGGCGAAGAACAGGTCGCGGCGCAGCGCGTGCAGGCTCTCGCCTTTGTTCAGTTGCCGCCGGACTCTGCGACGGAGTTCTTCGTCAGCGACGTATCGACAGAGGTAGATGGTGCGGATAAGCCGGCCGCATTCGTGCAGGGCGCGGGCGAGAGAGTTCTGTCGGCTGCTGGCGTGCAGCTTGGCGATCAGCAGACTCGCCGTGGTGTGCCCGAATTTCATCGACCCGACCAGCCGGAGCAGATCATTCCAGTGATCGGCGATCAGCTGGGTTTGGATGGGCTGGGTGAGCAGCGCTCCGGCGTGCGGGTAGCGGGTTCGCCACGATGAGGCTGGGCCGAGGCGGTAGAGCTGTAGCCGTCCAATGTCGCGGATGCGTGGGGAGAACTGCAGGCCAGCGAGGTTGAAGATCGCGAACGTGGCCAGGGTCTGCCCGGCGGTGTCGGTGGTGTGCTCGGCG
>DATJBA010000266.1:0-27523 GCA_035515675.1 Mycobacterium sp. | reverse complement strand
AACCGGCACCCACCCGCGCACCAGGACCGACGCCAACATCGTCAACTTCCGGCGCCAGCTCGGCCGGCTGGGCCTGGGCCACGACAGCCGGCGGAGCTTCTCGACCACCGATGTCGAGTTCTACAAGTGGACTCAGTGGATCTTCCTGCAGATCTACAACGCCTGGTTCGATACCGCGGCCAATAAGGCTCGTCCGATCGCCGAGCTGATCGCCGAGTTCGACTCCGGGGCCCGCCGTCTCGGCGATGGGCGGGACTGGGCCACGCTGTCGGCGGGGGAGCGGGCCGACATCATCGACGGCCAGCGGATGGTGTATCGGTCAGACTCCATGGTGAACTGGTGCCCGGGCCTGGGCACGGTGCTGGCCAACGAAGAGGTCACAGCCGACGGCCGCAGCGACCGCGGCAACTTCCCGGTTTTCCGGAAACGGCTGCGGCAGTGGATGATGCGCATCACCGCCTACGCCGACCGGCTGCTCGACGACCTCGATGCGCTGGATTGGCCGGATCAGGTAAAGACCATGCAGCGCAACTGGATTGGTCGCTCGACCGGTGCGCAGGCGCTGTTCTCGGCAACCAAGAACAATGGCGCAGAGGCCGATATCGAGGTTTTCACCACCCGGCCCGACACGTTGTTCGGCGCGACGTACCTCGTGCTGGCTCCCGAGCACGAACTGGTCGACGAACTGGTCGTTACCGCCTGGCCCGACGGCACCGACTCCCGTTGGACGTACGGCGCCGCAACACC
Organism: Mycobacterium sp.; assembly: GCA_035515675.1. Lineage (GTDB taxonomy): Bacteria > Actinomycetota > Actinomycetes > Mycobacteriales > Mycobacteriaceae > Mycobacterium. Next base: position 26,776 of record DATJBA010000266.1, on the reverse strand, counting down.
GGTTGAGGCCGTCGCCGCCTACCGCCGCGCGGTCGGCGCGAAGTCAGACCTGGAACGCCAGGAGAGCAAGGAGAAGACGGGCGTCTTCCTGGGCAGCTACGCCGCCAATCCGGCCAACGGAAAGCCGGTGCCGATCTTCGTCGCTGACTACGTGCTGGCCGGGTACGGCACGGGTGCGATCATGGCTGTCCCCGGCCACGACCAGCGGGACTGGGACTTCGCCCATGAGCTCGGGCTGCCGATCGTGGAAGTCATTGCCGGGGGCGATATTTCGCAAGCCGCGCACGCAGGAGACGGTGTGCTGGTCAACTCCGGCTACCTCGACGGCATGGACGTGGCGGCGGCCAAGGAAGCGATCACAGCCCGCCTGGACGCCGAAGGCCACGGCCGGGCATGTATCGAATTCAAGCTGCGAGACTGGCTTTTCGCACGGCAGCGGTACTGGGGTGAGCCGTTCCCGATCGTCTACGACAGTGACGGACGCCCGCATGCGCTCGACGAGGCCGCACTGCCGGTCGAGTTACCCGATGTGTCGGACTATTCGCCGGTGCTGTTCGACCCTGACGACGCCGACAGCGAGCCGTCGCCACCGTTGGCCAAGGCAACCGAATGGGTGCACGTCGAGCTGGATCTCGGCAACGGATTGAAGCCCTACACCCGCGACACCAACGTGATGCCACAGTGGGCCGGCAGCTCCTGGTATGAACTGCGCTACACCGATCCGCACAACTCGGAGCGGTTCTGCGCCAAGGAAAATGAGGCGTACTGGATGGGACCGCGGCCAGCTGAGCACGGCCTGAACGACCCCGGCGGCGTCGACTTGTACGTCGGAGGTGCCGAGCACGCGGTACTTCATCTGCTGTATGCGCGGTTCTGGCACAAGGTGTTATACGACCTCGGTCACGTCAGTTCTCGAGAGCCCTACCGCAGACTGATCAACCAGGGCTACATCCAAGCCTTCGCCTACACCGATGTTCGCGGCTCTTATGTACCGGCTGACGAGGTGATCGAACGCGACGGTGGCTTCGTCTATCCGGGGCCCGACGGTGAGATCGAAGTCTTTCAGGAATTCGGGAAAATTGGTAAGAGCCTGAAGAATTCGATATCGCCCGACGAGATCTGCGACGAATACGGCGCGGACACCCTGCGGGTGTACGAGATGTCGATGGGCCCCTTGGAGGCATCCCGGCCCTGGGCCACCAAAGACGTCATCGGCGCGCACCGCTTTCTGCAACGGGTGTGGCGGCGGGTGGTCGACGAACACACCGGCGAAACCCGGGTATTCGACGGGGCCAGCCAGCAACAGCTGGACACCGATACACTGCGGTTGCTGCACCGCACCATTGCCGGAGTGTCGGAAGACTATGTGGGACTGCGCAATAACACCGCAGCCGCCAAGCTGATCGAGTACACCAACCACCTCACCAAAGAGCACCGTGACGCGGTGCCCCGCGCGGCGGTCGAGCCGCTGGTGCTGATGTTGGCGCCGCTGGCCCCCCACCTGGCCGAGGAGCTGTGGCTACGGCTGGGCCACACTACCCCGCTGGCGCATGGCCCGTTCCCGGAAGCCGACCCCGCCTACCTCGTCGACGAAACCGTCGAATACCCGGTGCAGGTCAACGGCAAGGTACGTGGGCGAGTGGTGGTGGCCGCCGATGCCGATGACGACAGGCTGAAAGCTGCGGCGCTGGCTGACGAAAAGGTCCAGACGTTCTTGGCGGGCGCCACCCCACGCAAGGTGATCGTGGTCCCCGGCCGGCTGGTCAACCTGGTCGTCTAAAAGCCGTCTGCAACCCGATTATCGCCGGCCCGGCCGGAGCACCACTTCGTGGACGTGACCGTCGGGAGGCGTAGCCACCGCATTGGCGACGGCGGCTGCGACGGTTTCGGGCCTCAGGAAGTTGGCGGGGTCGTACTGGCCGCCCTCGAACTCGACGAGTTCACGCTGCATGTCGGTGTCGGTGCGACCCGGATAGATCGTGGTCACTCGCAGGTCTGGTTCGTCCTCGCGCAGCGAGTCCGCGAAGGCGCGCAACGCAAACTTACTGGCCGAATAGGAGGCCATACCCGGCGAAACCTTGCGCCCCGACCCGGAGTTGATGAATACCACCTGGCCACGCGCACGGCGCAGGGCCGGCAAGAGCACCAGCGTAAGTTCCACTGGCCCAAAGATATTCACGGCGAAGGTGGCGCGCCACTCGTCGACGTTGGATTCTGCGACATGGCCGGGGATGGACACCCCCGCGTTGTGCACCAGCACGTCGAGTTCGTCCACGACTTCGCAGGTGGCCTCAATCTCGTCGGTGTCGGTCAAGTCCAGCGGAAAGGTTGTGGCGCCAAACCGCTCCGCGACGGCGTCGAGGTGGTCAGAGGGTCGACCGGCCAACAGCAAGGTATGCGTTGGCGCCAGCGCTTCGGCGATAGCGGAACCGATACCGCGGCCGGCGGCGGTGATGAGTGCAGTTGGCATGTGCTCAAGTTTACGGATGCCACCAATTCCGTTGGAAAGCAGATGCTTTCACGCCTGCTTGCACGCCGGTGGCTCTCCTGCAGGGCCGGACGTCGGTTCACCGGAGGCCAGGCGTTCCAGCGGCGCCAGCGCGCTCCTTAGCGTGTTCAGGTCGGACTCGGGGAGTTGACTGAGCATCGCGGCCAGCGCGGCGCGCCGGCTGGCCAGCGACTCGCCATGAACCGCCCGCCCTCGCGGGGTGATGTCAACCAGCACCGCCCGCAGGTCGGATGGGTCACGCGAACGTTTCACCAGCCCGACCTTCTCCAGCCGGCGGATCGCCACGGTGGTGGTGGGAGTCCGCACCCGTTCGTGGGCCGCCAGGTCCGTCATCCGGATGGGGCCCTGATCGAGCAACGTGACCAGGATCGACAGCTGCGCCAGGGTCAAGTCTCCGGCCGCGGCCCCGGTGGGGTCCCCGCGGCGCAGAATCGAAAATAGTTTGGACAGCGCACGGTGCAAACCTTCCGCAAGCTCCGTCACCTCGGGCGCGGTGGATTCGCTGTCCGCCATAAGTCGGCAGTCTAACCCGATATCGGGTGCGTACAAGGTAGCTATCGCAAACCAATTTTAGGCCGTCAAAGCACTTGGGACAGAAACCGCTGAAGGCGCTCGGTCTTAGCAGCCTCGAATATCTCATCGGGAGGCCCGGATTCCACGACTTTGCCGTGATCCATGAAAACGACGGTGTCGGATGCCGACCGGGCAAAACCCATTTCGTGGGTGACGACGACCATTGTCATACCGTCGGCGCCGAGGTCGGCGATAAGTGCCAGAATTTCTTTGACCATTTCGGGATCCAGCGCTGAGGTCGCCTCGTCGAAGAACATCACCTGCGGGGCCATTGCCAGCGCGCGCGATCGCGACCCGTTGTTGTTGGCCACCGGACAGCATGCCGGGCCGGGCAGCGGCCTTGTGCTTCAGGCCAACTTGGTCCAGCTGAGTCAGCGCCAGGTCCCGCGCCGCGTCTGCGGACAGCCGCCGCAACTTGCGCGGCGCCAGCGCGACGTTGGCCAGCACGCTGAGGTGAGGGAAGAGATTGAAATGCTGGAACACCATGCCGACGCGCTGCCGCAGTTCGTCGGGATCGTCGCGCAACACCGACCGGCCGTCCAGCAGGATGTCGCCGCTGTCGGGCTCATATAAGCGGTTCAGGGTGCGTAGTAGCGTTGACTTACCCGAGCCGGATGGCCCGACCACCGCCACCGTGCTACCCGCGGGGGCCTCGATGTCGACGCCACGCAGCACCGCTGTCCCGCCGAGAGTTTTGTGAATACCTTTGGCCGCCAACGATACCGACGCACGTCCTGCGGTGTCGGCGGTCACGTGATTTCCTGGCCGAACGTCGTCGCGAGCATGTCGGCATGGTCTTCCGGCTCAGCAGCGCCACGGCCGCGGCGAAGCCGGGTGTCGATGTAGTTCACCAAATGCGTCAACGGGACGGTCAATATCAGGTAGAAGAGACCGGCGGCCACTAGCGGCGACAAGCTGCCGGTCTGCGCGTTGAGGTCCCGGCCCACCTGAAACAGCTCTCGCTGTTGAGCGACCAAGCCCAGGAAGTACACCAGCGCGGAGGCCTTCAACAGCCCGATGAACTGATTGACCAATGCCGGCAGCACCCGCCTTATTCCCTGCGGCACCACCACCAGCCGCATCGCGGCCGAATAGCTGAACCCGAGCGCACGGGAGGCTTCCAATTGGCCAGGGTCCACGCTTTGTATTCCCGAGCGTAGAATCTCGCCAATGTAGGCGGCCGCCATCAATCCCAATGCGGCAATGCCCAGCGGGTAGGGATTGTTGTTTGTCAGGCCGCCCACCAATGGCCCAATGCCCATCCCGATGATGAGGATGATCACCACCTCGGGAAGACCGCGGAAGATGTCGGTGTACACCCGGGCCGGCCAGCGCAGCCAGCGTGAATGCGAGATTCCGGCGATTGCCAGCACCATGCCAAGCGCCAAGCCGATAACGATGGCGCTGTTTGTCAGGATCAACGTATTGGGCAGCCCCGTGGTGAACAGAGTGGGGATCGCTTCTCGATACATATCCCAGTCGAAGAAGGAGTCTTTTAACTGGGCCAACGTGGACTTCGGCGCGGCCGGGCTGACCGGTTTGTTGTGTTGACTCGCGGCGATTGCGGCGAAGTCCGGCAGCGTCGGCGCAGGGGCGGCTTTCGACCCGGGTTTCCAGCCAGGCGGCATTGTCCGCGGCACCCACTGGGAGTACAGGTTCGCCCAGGTACCGTCGGCGATGACGGCGTCCAGCCCGGAATTCAGCGCATCGACCAGCGGCTTGTTATCCTTGGCGACCGCATAGGCCACGAAATTGCCTCGGCTGAACGTGTTCGCGACAACCACCGCCGGGTCGCCTGGTCGCATTATGGTCGATGCCAGAGTTCCGGGCGCTACCCACGCGTCGATCTGGCGGGTCTTGAGGCTGGCGTACAAGGTGGCGAAGCCGGGATACTCCACCGGTTGCAGGTGCAAAGTGTCGACGACATACGACTCCTCGACCGTGCCCTGGACCACGCCGATGCGCTGGCCGGCGGCGAGATCACTGAATTTGTGGATCGCTGAACCGGGAGACACCACGAGCGAGAAGAAGCCGAAGTCGTAGCCATTGGTAAACGCGACGGTGCGCCGCCGCGCCTCGGTGGCCTTCACCGATGCCGAGCCGACGTCGAAGCGCCGCGAGGCCACCTGGGCGAGCAGCCCGGAGAAGTCCGTGCCGACAAAGCGGATTTGCAGACCCAGCTTATGGGCAATGGCGCGCAACAGCTCGTTGTCGAAGCCGGTGAATTGACCGGTGGGATTGATGCAGATGTTCGGTGGGGCGTCCGACAGCGTGCCGACCGTCAGGACGCCCGGTGTGCGGAGTCCCAATGCGTCGACGTTCACCGAGCTGAGCGGCTCGACGGCGGCTGTTGTGTACGGGTTGTCCTGGCCCATGATCCGAGTTTCGGTCAGATCTTTGGGCAAGACGCTCGCGCTATCCAAACCGGCTGGCGCGCATTGGTTCGTGTCGGCGAGCGCGGACGCGGCCAGCGCAACCGAGCACACCATCACGATTGTCGCGGCCATTCCGAGCAGCTTTCCGCGGCGCTTGGTGCACCGGCCCACGTACAAACTCATCACGGCTACCGTATCGACCGACTGGCCGCTCCGCCCGATTAGAGCCCGTTCAGAGCGCTATCGACGGCTCGCCGCAGACCGCGTCGGGCCCGGCGAGTACCTGAAGAGGGCCAGGAATAACTTGACCAACGTCGTTCGGTGCGGTGAATACACTGCGCCGAAACAGTTCGGCCAGCATGGTCTGGGCCATCAAGTGGGAGCGGCCGACGCACGCCGCCCGCGCGGCTTCCGGGTCACGCCGGTGTATTGCGGAGGTCTCGTCCTCGTAGAACGGCAACATATCCTCGCGGCTGATCTGGTAGGTCATCCAGAACACGCGAGGAATGAGATTTTGCGAGGCGCGGATGGTGGCGTGCGGCCGCGGCCCCGCGTAGTCGTCATTGACGGTGCGCCGCTACTCCCGAGCGATTTCAGAGAAGGCCCGCGATTCCTTCGCGGTGCGCAGCGACCGCATCAGTGCATCGAGTTGTCCCAGGATCCGCGGCGTGGGGCTGGTAGCCGCACGCGCCGAGGCAATGCCGTTGAGCAGGCCGTCGAGTTCGTGATGCTCAAGGACGGCGGCTTCGTCGAACCGCTCGACGAACGCGCCCGCGGGTCGACACGATGCCGTCGTGTTCGAGTTGGACCAGCGCCTCTTGAATCGGGACACGGCTGACTCCCAGGCCGAGCGCGATCTCGTTGCGGTCGACACGGTCGCCACTGCGCAGCTTCCCGGTCAGCACCAGGTTGAGATCTGCGAAACAACCAGGTCCTTTTCTTTGACCCGGTATTTCTTCGGCATCTGTTTTTTCAAGCCTCTTTCAACCAGCTTCGGCCATCGAGCGCTGAGAAGTTTCTCATGACTTGGCGCATGCGTTCAGGTGTTTGGCAGACGAAGCGAAGGCTAAGGCGAGTTGACCGCCTCAGCGCCCGTCGCGCCAGCGGCACAGTGTCTCCGCGGCGGTGAGGTCGTAATCCGGACCGCTGCAGCCGACGGTCAGCATGCTCACGCCCAGGCCCGCGAGGGCCTCGGCCTCGGCAATCAGCCCATCGACACATTCACCCCGCTCGATACCGGTCTCGGCCCCGACCGCGGCCGAGCTTTGGATGCTTGCCGGGTTCCGACCAACGTCGGCGCAATGCTGGCCAAGGATCGCCGACTTCGCGGGGAACTCATCGGCGGAGGTGAAGCTGTGCCAGATGTCGGCGTATTCGGCGACGAGCCGCAGGGTCTTGCGTTCACCCCCGCCGCCGATCAGCACCGGGATGTCGCGGGTGGGCGCCGGATTGAGCTTGGCCAGCCGTGATTTGATGCGGGGCAGCGCGGCCGCCAAGTCGTCGAGGCGGCTACCGGCGGTGCCGAATTCGTAGCCGTATTCGTCGTAGTCCTTTTCTTTCCAACCCGATCCGATCCCTAGGATGAGCCGGCCGTCAGAAATGTGGTCGACGGTGCGGGCCATGTCGGCCAGCAGCTCCGGATTGCGGTAGGAGTTGCAGGTCACCAGGGTGCCGATCTCGATACGTGATGTCTGCTCGGCCCAGGCCGCGAGAACGGTCCAGCATTCGAAGTGGGGGCCGTCGGGATCGCCGTAGAGCGGGAAGAAGTGATCCCAGGTGAATGCGATGTCGACACCGATGTCCTCACAGCGGCGAACAGCATCGCGGATATTGCGGTAATGGGGGGCGTGCTGCGGCTGCAGCTGCATACCGATGCGGATAGGGAGATTCGGGCGCACGGGTGAAGTCATGGGACCACCGTAGGCCGGGCGCATTCGGCGCACGCTCAGCGTGCATCGAGCACCCCGCGCAGGATGTCGATCAGCGCGCGAGGTTGGTCACTTTGTACGGAGTGTCCGGAATTCTCTACGACGTGTGCGGTGCGGAAATGCGTTGCGCGCCTGCTGAGTTCGGCTGCGTCCTGGTCAGCGACAAAGCCCGATGCACCGCCGCGCACCAGGCTGACGGGCGCGGTGAGTGCATCGACGTCATCCCACAGACCGGCGAAGTCGGGGAAGTCGCGGATGGCGTCGTAGCGCCACGTCCAATTCCCGTTGTCAAGCTGGCGGGAGTTGTGAAACACGCCGCGGCGCAACGCCTTTACTTCGCGGTGCGGGGCCGCCGCGATCGTCAGGTCCAGCATGGCCCGGAAGCTGGGGAACTCCCGCTCGCCATGCATCAGCGCCACTGTGCCCTGCTGCTCGGCGGTCAGCTCGGCGTGCCTCTGCAGCGCCGATGGAGTGACGTCGATGAGGACGAGTTCTCGCACCAGCTCGGGTGCCACCGCGCCCAGCCGTATCCCGGTCAGTCCGCCCAGCGACATGCCCACCACAAGTTCGGCACTCGAGGCGAGTCCGCGTAGCACCGGCGCCAAGGTAGCGGCATTGTTCTGCGGCGAGTAGTCACCGTCCTCACGCCACGCGGAGTGGCCGTGACCGGGAAGGTCCACCGCCAGTGCGGGCTCACCAACACCGACGATCACGGTGTCCCAGGTGTGCGCGTTCTGTCCGCCGCCGTGCAAAAAGACGATCCGTGGGGGCCGGTGACCCCAGCGGAGCGCGCTGATTCTGCCCTCCGCCGAGCCCGCCTCGACTCGCTCCACGTCAGGCAGCGGACCGGCAACGCCGGCCTGCTCAGCGTTCTCGGACAGCAGCGAGAACTCGGACAGTCCGGCCAGTTCGTCTTCGGAGATCTCGGTCACGATCTCTGACACTACGAACTAGGCCGTCATCTCCGAAAGGTGGCTTGCGCGGCCAGAGGACTCATCGACGCCGTGACGCGTTCGCCTTGCCCGATGGTGTCGCACCAAAGGCACAACTATCACTTCAGTAACGCAACTTGGTGTGCGCTCGGGTGGTGAGGTTGGTGCGCAGATGGATCAGCACCAGCGGCACCCTGACCGGCAGCGGCAGGACCCGGGAGCGTCCGGGGCGCGGCGGGAGATGATGTCGGGTCACGGCGACGATGGTGTGGACCTGACCCTGAGTTAGACCGGTCGGTGGCAGTAGGTTTCGCCATCGGTGCGGCAGCAAGAGTGGGAAGGCTCAGTCAACCGGCACCAGCCACCAGCACTACCAGGTGCTGGACCGGCCAGGACCGGCAGCCACCATCAACCGATGGTGGCCTCTGCTGAGCAAGCAGCACTCGGCCCACCCCCGAACAGACCAAGCCGAAAACCTGGACGTCGCGGGACCAGCCGAAAAGAACAGCCCCCGAAGCTGTTTGGCGCTGCATGACCCTTAAGGTCAACTCTTAGCCTCCGATGATGAACTCTTCGAGCCGGGCACGCGCGACATCGTCGGCCAGCTGCTGCGGCGGGCTCTTCATCAGATAGGCCGACGCGGCGACCACCGGTCCGCCGATCCCGCGGTCTTTGGCGATCTTGGCCGCGCGTACCGCGTCGATGATGACGCCCGCCGAGTTCGGCGAGTCCCACACCTCGAGCTTGTATTCCAGATTCAGCGGCACGTCGCCGAAGGCACGGCCCTCCAGCCGCACATAGGCCCACTTGCGGTCATCCAGCCAGCCGACGTGGTCGGACGGACCGATGTGGACGTCTTTGGCGTTGAACTCGCGATGCACGTTGGAGGTCACCGCCCGGGTCTTGGAGATCTTCTTGGACTCCAGCCGCTCGCGCTCGAGCATGTTGAGAAAGTCCATGTTGCCGCCCACGTTGAGCTGCATGGTGCGGTCCAGCTGCACGCCGCGGTCCTCGAACAGCTTGGCCATCACCCGGTGTGTGATGGTCGCGCCGACCTGGCTTTTGATGTCGTCACCGATGATCGGCACCCCGGCATCGGCGAACTTCTTGGCCCACACCGGGTCGGAGGCGATGAATACCGGCAGCGCATTCACGAACGCCACGTCGGCGTCGATGGCGCATTGGGCGTAGAACTTGTCGGCCTCTTCGGAGCCCACCGGCAGGTAGGACACCAGCACGTCGACCTTCGCGTCCTTGAGCACCTCCACCACGTCGACGGGCTCCGCGTCCGACAGGTCGATGGTGTCGGCGTAGTACTTGCCGATGCCGTCGAGGGTGGGGCCGCGCTGCACCACCACATTGGTGGGCGCCACGTCGGCGATCTTGATCGTGTTGTTCTCCGAGGCGAAGATCGCGTCCGACAGGTCGAAGCCGACCTTCTTGGCGTCCACGTCGAAGGCCGCCACGAACTTGACGTCGCGCACGTGGTAGGGGCCGAACCGCACGTGCATCAGGCCGGGCACCCTCGATGTTTCGTCGGCATTCTGGTAGTACTCGACGCCCTGTACCAGCGAGGACGCACAGTTTCCGACGCCGACAATGGCGACTCGTACCTCCGTCAGCGCCCCTGGCGCCCCTAACGGGTAGTGCTCACTCATAGGGCGTTCTCCTAACTTCATAGCCTTGTGTCTCGGGTGTCTGGCTGCGGTTTGTTGGTGCTGGGTTCGTGCAGGGGATTACGTCTGCTCGGAGAGGCCGGGCCCTGCCCGCTCCGCGGCGATGAGCTCGTTGAGCCACTTCACTTCCCGCTCGCTGGACTCGAGCCCGAGTTGATGAAGCTGGCGGGTGTAGCGGTCGAACGAGCTGCTGGCCCGCGCCACGGCTTCGCGCAGACCTTCCCGGCGTTCTTCGACCTGACGGCGGCGGCCTTCCAGGATGCGCATCCGTGCCTCTGCCGGAGTGCGGTTGAAGAACGCCAGGTGTACCCCGAAGCCGTCGTCGGTATAGTTGTGCGGGCCCGTGTCAGCCACCAGCTCACCGAAGCGCTGACGGCCCTTGTCAGTCAGTTGATAGACCCGACGGGCCCGCCGGACCGGCGTCCCGGCCGGAGCGGCATTCTCGGCAATCAACCCGTCGGCCTGCATGCGCCGTAACGCCGGGTAAAGCGAACCGTACGAAAACGCCCGGAACGCACCGAGTAAGCCGGTCAGCCGTTTGCGCAACTCGTAGCCATGCATAGGCGATTCGATCAAGAGACCCAGGATGGCGAGCTCCAGCATCGATTCACCTCCTTAGCTTGGCTGGTTACGACGATCCGACGCCTCGCGCCATCGTATCGCTTCGATATATTTGCCACAACACCACCTGGTCTTGGTGCGCTATTGGTCAGAGGCTTGGAGCGGGTTGGCAACAGCCTTGGTTGCGTATCGGCGGTGCGGATCGCCACGTACTCTGGTGGGCGTGCGACTGCAGCGACAGGTGGTGGATTACGCGCTCCGGCGCCGCTCACTGCTGGCCGAGGTGTACTCGGGCCGCACGGGTGTGTCCGAAGTATGCGACGCAAACCCCTATTTGCTGCGCGCCGCGAAGTTTCACGGGAAACCCAGCCGGGTGATGTGCCCGATCTGCCGAAAGGAGCAGCTCACGCTGGTGTCGTGGGTGTTCGGCGAGCATTTGGGTGCGGTATCGGGGTCGGCGCGCACGGCTGAAGAGTTGGTCTTGTTGGCGACCCGCCACGAGGAGTTCGCGGTCCACGTGGTGGAGGTGTGTCGAACCTGCAGCTGGAATCACCTAGTCAAGTCGTATGTGCTCGGCGCGGCACGCCCGCCCAAGGGCACCCGCGGCACGAGGACGGCGCGCAAGGGCGCCCGCACGGCCATTGAATAACGAAGCGCACCACGACCAGTCGTCCAGCGAGGCGAGCGGGCCCAGTCGGCGCCGTCAAGTTCCCCCCGACGACCGGCTGACCACGATCCTCCCGCCCGTTATCGATGATCGGTCGCCTCGGCGCCCCGACCCGATCGAGGAGGTCAAGGCCGCGTTGGACGGCCCTCCGTCGATGCCCTTGCAACGGGATGCGATCGAGGAGGTCAAGGCCGCGTTGGACGGCCGGGCGGCAACGCCCTCACGGGGTGACCGGCCGATCCGCGGACGCCGCCCACCGGAAGGACCTCCGCCCCCACCCTGGCGGGCTGGCGGGCCTGGATGGCCAGGAGGGCAGTTCCCCGGACGAAGGGTCGACCGGAGCTGGGTCGAGCAGGTCAACTGGTTGTGGGTGCGACGAGCGGCCTACCTCACCGCGGCGGTGGTGGTGCTGTTGCCGATCGTCACCTTCGCCATGGCGTACTTCATTGTCGATGTCCCCAAGCCGGGCAACATCCGTACCAACCAGGTCTCGACAATCCTGGCCAGCGACGGCTCGGAGATCGCCAAAATTATTCCCCCCGAAGGTAATCGAGTCGACGTCAACCTCAGCCAAGTGCCGGTGCACGTGCGCCAGGCGGTGATCGCTGCAGAAGACCGCAACTTCTATTCCAACCCCGGCTTTTCGTTCAGCGGCTTCGCGCGGGCGGTGAACAACAACATCTTCGGCAGCGGCGATCTGCAGGGTGGTTCGACGATCACCCAGCAATACGTGAAGAACGCGCTGGTCGGTTCCGCACAACACGGGTTTAGTGGTCTGATGCGCAAGGCCAAGGAATTGGTCATCGCCACCAAGATGTCGGGGGAGTGGTCCAAAGACGATGTGCTGCAGGCCTATCTGAACATCATCTACTTCGGCCGGGGCGCCTACGGGATCTCAGCGGCCTCCAAGGCCTATTTCGATAAGCCCGTCGAGCAGCTCACCGTCTCCGAAGGGGCACTCTTGGCGGCGCTGATTCGGCGGCCGTCCACGCTGGACCCGGCCGTCGATCTCAAAGGCGCGGTGGCCCGCTGGAACTGGGTGCTCGACGGCATGGTGGAAACCAAGACCCTATCACCCAGCGACCGTGCGGCACAGGTGTTTCCGCCGACGGTGCCGCCCGATCAGGCGGGCGTGCAGAACCAGACCAGCGGCCCCAACGGGCTGATCGAGCGTCAGGTGACCAAAGAGCTCATGGAGCTGTTCAACATCGACGAGCAGACCCTGAACACCCAGGGACTGCAGGTCACCACCACGATCGATCCGAAAGCCCAGCAGGCGGCGGAGAAGGCGGTATCGAAATACCTCGACGGGCAGGACGCCGACATGCGGGCCGCCGTGGTTTCGATCGACCCGCACAACGGCGCGATACGCGCCTACTATGGCGGTTCTGACGCAAACGGTTTCGACTTCGCTCAGGCTGGGCTGCAGACCGGATCGTCGTTCAAGGTGTTCTGCCTGGTTGCTGCGCTCGAGCAAGGGATCGGCCTGGGCTACCAGGTCGACAGCTCACCACTCACGGTCGACGGCATCAAGATCACCAACGTCGATGGCGAGAGTTGTGGCACCTGCAACATCGCCGAGGCGCTCAAGCAATCGCTGAATACGTCCTACTACCGGCTGATGCTCAAACTCAAGAACGGGCCGCAGGCAATTGCGGACGCCGCGCACCAAGCCGGCATCGCGACCAGCTTCCCCGGTGTCGAGCACACGCTGTCCGAGGATGGCAAGGGCGGCCCACCCAACAACGGGATCGTGTTGGGTCAGTACCAAACCCGGCCGGTCGACATGGCGTCCGCGTACGCCACGCTGGCAGCATCCGGCGTCTATCACCGACCGCATATGGTGCAAAAGGTTGTCAATGCGGATGGCCAAGTTCTTTTCGATGCCGGCAGCTCGGGCACTAGCGGCGAGCAGCGCGTCGACAAGGCCGTCGCCGACAACGTGACCGCCGCGATGCAGCCGATTGCGGGCTATTCGCGTGGCCACAACTTGGCCGGCGGACGGGCGTCGGCAGCCAAGACCGGTACGGTGCAGTTGGGCGACACCGAAGCCAACAAGGACGCCTGGATGGTGGGATACACGCCGTCGCTGTCAACGGCTGTGTGGGTGGGCACCGTCAAAGATGACGAGCCGCTGGTAACCGCTTCGGGCGCAGAGGTTTACGGCTCGGGCCTGCCGTCGGACATTTGGAAGTCGACCATGGACGGCGCTCTGAAGGGCACTCCGAACGAGACCTTTCCCAAGCCGACCGAGATCGGTGGCTATGCGGGTGTGCCTGCTGCGCCGCCCCCGCCGCCCCCGCCGCCTTCGGAGACCGTCATCCAGCCCAGTGTCGAGGTGGCGCCGGGCATCACCATCCCGATCGGTCCACCCACGACGATCACTGCCGGGCCGCCACCACCGGGCGGCATCCCGCCGGGCGGTCCCCAAGCTCCCCAACCTCCGGGTGGCATCCCGCCGGGCGGTCCCCAAGCTCCCCAACCGCCGCCGTGACCGGCGCTCAGCGGCAGAGCGCCACTATCTCGCCGCAGCCGCTGGCCGCCGATCTGCGTAGCGCCGACAACCGCGATTGCCCCAGCCGCACTGACTTTTTGGGTGCCGCACTGGCGGACGTCATCGGCGGACCGGTGGGCCGGCACGCGCTGATCGGCCGCACCCGGTTGATGACCCCGCTGCGGGTGATGTTTCTGATCGCGCTGGTGTTCTTGGCGCTCGGTTGGTCAACAAAGGCGGCCTGCCTGCAGAGCACCGGCACCGGGACCGGCGATCGGCGGGTGGCCAACTGGGAGAACCAGCGCGCCTACTACGAGTTGTGCTACTCCGATACGGTGCCGCTCTACGGCGCGGAGTTGTTGAGCCAGGGCAAGTTTCCGTACAAGTCGAGCTGGATCGAGAGCGATGCCAGCGGCGCACCGCAGACCCGCTACGACGGCCGGCCCGCGGTGCGGTACATGGAGTATCCGGTGCTGACCGGGGTTTATCAGTACGCGTCGATGGCGGTGGCCAAGACTTACACTGCGCTGAGCAAGCTCGGCCCCCTTCCAGTGGTCGCCGAGGTGGTGATGTTCTTCGACGTCGCCGCATTCGGCCTGGCGCTGGCTTGGCTGGCGACGGTCTGGGCGACCGCTGGTCTAGCGGGCCGACGGGTATGGGATGCGGCCCTGGTGGCCGCCTCACCGCTGGTGATCTTTCAGGTATTCACCAACTTCGACGCGCTGGCAACGGCATTCGCGATGGCCGGACTACTGGCGTGGGCGCGGCGTAAATCGGTGCTTGCCGGTGTGCTGATCGGATTGGGCGCCGCGGCCAAGCTGTATCCGCTGTTGTTCCTGGTCCCGATGTTGGTGCTGGGTATCCGGACCGGGCGCCTCAATGCTCTGGCCCGCACCGCCGGGACGGTCGCAGCGACCTGGTTGGTGGTGAATCTGCCCGTGTCGGTGCTCTTTCCGCGGGGCTGGTCGGAGTTCTTCCGGCTCAACACCCGGCGCAACGACGACATGGACTCGCTGTACAACGTCGTGAAATCGTTCACGGGCTGGCGCGGTTTCGACCCCAAGCTGGGCTTCTGGGAGCCGCCCACCGTGCTGAACACAGTGGTCACAGTGTCGTTCGTAGTGTGTTGTGCGGCGATCACCTACGTCGTGCTCACCGCTCCACAACGGCCGCGGGTGGTGCAGCTGGCGTTCTTGGTGGTGGCGGCGTTCCTGTTGACCAACAAGGTATGGAGCCCGCAGTTCTCGCTGTGGCTGGTACCACTGGCAGTGCTGGCTTTGCCGCATCGCCGGATACTGTTGGCGTGGATGACGATTGACGCGTCGGTTTGGGTGCCGCGGATGTATTACCTGTATGGCAATCCGAACCGCTCGCTCCCGGAGCAGTTCTTCACCACGACGGTGTTGCTGCGCGACATAGCGGTCGTGGCGCTGTGCGCGCTGGTGATCCGGCAGATCTATCGGCCCGACGAGGATCTGGTGCGCTGGGGCGGGCGTGTGGACGATCCGGCGGGCGGTCCCTTCGACCGCGCCCCCGACGCCCCGCCCGGTTGGCTGCCGGATTGGTTGCGTCCGGCCAGGCTGCGGCGGCCGGTTGCAGCGTCCGAAACCGACACCGAAATCGAAACCGCGACCGGCCCGACGCAAGCATGATGCTGGTCGCAACCCCGCTGTTTCCGCGGTTCATCGCACTCGACGCACGGATTTTTCGGGCCGGCCCGGCGTCCGGTAACCTGGTGCGGTTGCCGACGCAGGCGACCCTCCTGCCACGGACCGACCGTGGCCGCACAGACCAGAGGAGGTGGTGAGGTTTCCATGCGTCCATACGAAATCATGGTCATTCTTGACCCCACTCTCGACGAACGCACCGTCGCCCCGTCTTTGGAGACGTTCCTCAACGTCGTCCGCAAGGACGGTGGAACGGTCGAGAAGGTCGACATCTGGGGCCGGCGCCGGCTGGCCTACGAGATCGCCAAGCACGCCGAAGGGATCTATGTCGTCATCGACCTGAAGGCCGCGCCAGCGACGGTATCCGAGCTCGACCGGCAGCTGAGCCTCAACGAGTCGGTGTTGCGCACCAAGGTGATGCGCACCGACAAGCACTAACAGCCGTGGCAGCGCTGCGGGTCCACCGTCGGTGCACTTGCGTAGGCTCAGCGAGAACATGCTCATGACCATCCACCGCCGGAGAGGCGGACCGGGAGGAAGAAATTGTGGCTGGTGACACCACTATCACCGTTGTCGGAAACCTGACCGCCGACCCCGAGCTGCGGTTCACTCCGTCGGGTGCTGCCGTGGCGAACTTCACCGTGGCATCGACGCCTCGGATCTATGACCGCCAGAGTGGGGAATGGAAAGACGGCGAGGCGCTGTTCCTGCGGTGCAACATCTGGCGAGAGGCCGCTGAGAACGTTGCGGAAAGCCTCACCCGTGGCGCGAGGGTGATCGTCACCGGGCGGCTCAAGCAGCGTTCCTTCGAGACCCGCGAAGGCGAGAAGCGCACCGTCGTCGAGATCGAGGTCGACGAGATCGGGCCCTCGCTTCGGTACGCCACCGCCAAGGTCAACAAGGCCAGCCGCAGTGGCGGCGGAGGCGGCGGCTTCGGCGGTGGACCCCGCCCGGCATCGGGGCAGGCGAGCAGCGGACCGGCTGACGACCCGTGGGGCAGTGCTCCGGCTTCGGGCTCCTTCGGCGGCGGGGACGACGAACCGCCTTTCTGACGTCAAACACTTCACACCAGGGAACGAAAAAGAAAGACACTCATGGCCAAGTCCACGAAGCGGCGCCCGGCTCCGGAAAAGCCGGTCAAGACGCGGAAATGCGTCTTCTGCACGAAAAAAGAGCAAGCGATCGACTACAAAGACACCGCGCTGCTGCGCACATACATCAGTGAGCGCGGCAAGATTCGGGCCCGTCGCGTCACCGGCAACTGCGTGCAGCACCAGCGCGACATCGCGCTCGCGGTGAAGAATGCCCGCGAGGTGGCTTTGCTGCCCTTCACCTCATCGGCGCGATAACCGCTGAACACCGGACCGAAAGTACGAAAACGATGAAGCTGATTCTGACGGCTGATGTCGACCACCTCGGTACCGTCGGCGACACTGTCGAGGTCAAGGACGGGTATGGCCGCAACTTCCTACTCCCGCGCGGCCTGGCGATCGTCGCCTCGCGCGGCGCACAGAAGCAGGCCGACGAGATCCGCCGAGCCCGCGAAACCAAGACAGTGCGCGACCTCGAGCACGCCAACGAAATCAAGGCGGCGATCGAGGCGCTGGGCCCGATCTCGCTGCCGGTGAAGACCGCGGCCGACTCCGGCAAGTTGTTCGGCTCGGTGACCGCCGGCGATGTTGTCGCGGCCATCAAGAAGGCCGGGGGGCCAAACCTCGACAAGCGAATCGTCCGGCTGCCCAGAACGCATATCAAGACTGTCGGCACCCATCCGGTGTCCGTGCACCTGCACTCAGAGATCGATGTCGAGGTCGCCCTCGACGTCGTCGCGGAGAGCTAACCCAGCAGCATTTGCTCACCTCAGCCGGCGGCCGTGATCGGCGGTCGCCGGAATTAGGTACGCCGTGAGCGCGCCTTGCGGCTGCTCTGCGCATAGCCCAGGACTGTCGCCCTGGCAAACTATTTCTGCGGTATATCCGTGCGGGCGGCGTTACCGCCCCGTAACGCAGCGAAAATCCGACCGAAAGCCAACACGCCCGGCGCGGTAACCTGGCCCGACACGCCGAAGAAATTCTTGTCCACACCAAATGTGGCGCGTTGGATGGCGCTTAACTGCGGTGATGGCAGAGTGCGCCAGATTATTCCACAGGTTCTCCACACCCCGCTCAACACAGGCGTCGACGGATATGCACACACGATGCACAGCTTCATGAACAGCGGCCCTTTCAAGCACTTGCCAGCAACGTTTACCGTCGTTCCGGCGCGAGGCGATACGGGTGCCATGGGCGGGGTGTCGGCGCCTTGACTTACGCTCTGAAGATCGGCTGTCGAATGTATGTTCGGGTGCTTGTGTCAGAGGAGGTTGGGAGCCCATGGCGGTTGTCGATGATCTGGCGCCTGGCATGGATTCCTCGCCGCCCAATGAAGAGTTCGGTCGGCAGCCACCGCAGGATCTGGCCGCGGAGCAGTCGGTGCTGGGCGGGATGCTGCTGAGCAAGGACGCCATCGCCGATGTGCTGGAGCGGCTGCGACCCGGCGACTTTTATCGCCCGGCGCACCAGAGCATCTACGACGCGATCCTAGACCTCTATGGGCGCGGGGAGCCGGCCGACGCAGTGACGGTAGCCGCGGAACTGGACCGCCGCGGGTTGCTGCGCCGGATCGGCGGTGCACCGTATCTGCACACCCTGATCTCGACGGTGCCGACGGCCGCCAATGCGGGCTACTACGCGGGCATCGTGGCCGAGAAGGCGCTGCTGCGCCGGCTGGTGGAGGCCGGGACGCGGGTAGTGCAATACGGCTACGCAGGCGCCGAGGGCGCCGATGTGGCCGAGGTGGTCGACCGCGCGCAGGCGGAAATCTACGACGTCGCCGAGCATCGGCTTTCCGAAGACTTCGTTGCGCTCGAGGATCTGCTGCAGCCGACGATGGACGAGATCGACGCCATCGCTTCCGGCGGCGGCCTGTCGCGCGGCGTGCCGACCGGTTTCACCGAGCTCGACGACGTGACCAATGGTCTGCATCCGGGACAGATGATCATCGTGGCGGCGCGCCCGGGTGTGGGGAAGTCCACCCTGGGGCTGGACTTCATGCGATCGTGTTCGATCAAGCACCGCATGGCCAGCGTCATCTTTTCGCTGGAGATGAGCAAGTCCGAGATCGTGATGCGGCTGCTTTCGGCGGAGGCGAAAATCAAACTCACCGATATGCGTTCGGGCCGAATGAACGACGACGACTGGACGCGGCTGGCGCGGCGGATGAGCGAAATCAGCGAGGCCCCACTGTACATCGACGACTCGCCAAACCTGACCATGATGGAGATCCGCGCCAAGGCGCGTAGGCTGCGGCAAAAAGCGGACTTGCGGCTGATCGTGGTCGATTACATGCAGCTGATGACGTCGGGCAAGAAGTACGAATCGCGACAGGTGGAAGTGTCGGAATTCTCGCGCCATCTCAAGCTTTTAGCGAAAGAGCTTGAGGTTCCGGTGGTTGCGATCAGCCAGCTCAACCGTGGTCCCGAGCAGCGCACCGACAAGAAGCCGATGTTAGCCGATCTAAGGGAATCCGGCTGTCTTACCGCGTCTACGCGAATCTTGCGCGCGGATACCGGCACCGAGGTCACGTTTGGTGAACTCATGCGGACCGGTGAGCGCCCACTGGTGTGGTCGCTGGATGCGCGGCTGCGGATGGTCGCCCAGCCGATGACCAACGTGTTCCCGAGCGGACGCAAAGAAGTATCCCGGCTTCGGCTCGCCTCGGGACGTGAAGTCGAGGCCACCGCCAACCACCCTTTCATGAAGCTCGACGGCTGGACTCCATTGGGGCAGCTGAAGATTGGTGATCGAATCGCGACGCCCCGCCGGGTGCCGGAGCCCGTTGACACGCAGCGTATGGCTGATTCCGAGGTCGTGCTGCTGGCCCACATGATCGGCGACGGGTCGTGTGTGAAGAACCAGCCGATCCGCTACGCGTCGGTGGACGAGGCAAACCTCGCCGCGGTAACGATTTCGGCCGCGCATTTCGGCGTGACCGCCATTCGCGACGACTACCCGGCGGCGCGGGTGACCACGCTGCGGTTGCCCTCGCCTCATCACCTGACACACCGTCGACGCAACCCGATTGCGGAGTGGCTCGATGGTTTGGGACTGTTTGGGCGGCGGAGTCATGAAAAGTTTGTGCCGAAGCCGATTTTCGCATTGCCGAATGATCAGGTGGCGCTGTTCTTACGCCACCTATGGGCCACTGATGGCTCAGTGCGGTGGGAGCAGGTCGCAGGCCAAGGGAAGATCTACTACTCGTCGACCAGCCGACAATTAGTCGACGACATCGCACAATTGCTTCTCCGGATCGGCGTAATCAGTCGGATCAGCAGAGTGCGTAAGGCTGGATATCGCGATTGCTGGCATTTATCCATCGACAGGGCAGCGAACCAGATCGCGTTTCTGACCAAGATCGGTGTATACGGTGCGCGGGGACCCGCGGCGCGGATCGTCCTTGACGAGCTTGAGTCACGCATGTGCCGTCCTGGTGGGGACACCATACCAAAAGAGGTGTGGGGCAAAGTACGAGAAGCATTGGCCGCCAGCGCAATCACCAGCTCTCAGCTGTCGGTCGCGATGCGCACGGCATTCTGTGAGTCGAGGTGGACGCATGCGCCCGGGCGGTCCCTTATGCATGGGATGGCCGCTCTGCTCGCGGATCCCGAAATTCACGGGCTCGCGACGAGCGACGTATTCTGGGATAAAATTGTGGAAATAACCAGCATTGGCGCCTGCGACGTTTATGATGGTACAGTAAATAGGACACATAATTTTGTCGCAAATGGTATCAATTCGCATAATTCCCTGGAACAAGATAGCGATATGGTAATTCTTTTACATCGCCCTGATGCATTCGAGCGCGACGACCCCCGCGGGGGAGAGGCGGACCTGATCATCGCCAAGCACCGCAACGGTCCGACAAAGACGGTCACCGTCGCGCATCAGTTGCACTTGTCACGATTCGCGAATATGGCGCGGTGATTGTAGGAGGATTGGATTCGTTTCTGTAGGTTCTCACGCCGCGCTTCAAAATTTCACGGATGACTTCCAACGGACTTCAAATTAGAAGCGACAGTGAGACTGCCTTCACTGGTGGCCTCACCGTTGACCCAGCCGGTCATGCTCAACGCGAACCCTTTTCCGGGCGGTGCGGTTCCAGTTCATCGGGCGTGACCAGCACGGGTCTCAAGGTGTTCGCGCCGTCCGTGCCTTTTCGAAGGCCCGAGCCCCATGCACATGTCCTGCAGTTGCAGATCACGCGCACTCCAATCGCACAGGATTATGTAGCCGGCGATGTGAGTCGCAAGGATCCTGCCGGTCTGATGAAAATGAAGCGCTGCGTGAGGCAACCGAAATTCGGTGGACAAGGGCACGGTTACCGTCGCGCATCATATGGGCATGGATGTGAGGTTGTCAGCGGTACCCGCCGGTGCAGCCGAACATGAGAACCTACAGGTTCCTTTGTAGGTTCTCAAACTGCGTGCCGGATTCTCATTTGAAATGGCGGAAGATGGCGGATCCGCCATTTTGATGTCTGCCACCCGCCGCCGAGTTACGGAACATATGTTTCCTGGCCGGCTCTCGCCGGCCTGCGCATTTCGATGACGGACTCCTTTGTGAGCTCAAGGCGGCCGGCCTGGACAACATCGGTCTTGGCGAGGCGAGTCAACGCGTGTCGGGACGGCCCATCCCCGTGGTGCGCTCCGCGTTGCTGCACGCGGGATAGCAACGAAATCAGCGCACACACAGGTTCCCTTAACCACGTGTGCCTAGAGGGTGTGACGGGTTCCAAGCTAGTGCGACATGTAGTTGTGCGGTCGCTGTCCCGGAAGCCACCACGGCCGCGGCCTTGGCGGTGAGTTCCAGATCGAATTCGACCCGCACTTCCTCAGGTGGGGTGGCAAGCCCGGCGAGCTGGTGGAGCACGGCCTCGGCCACGCTCCGGATTGTTCCAAGCGCAGATTCGAAGGTCTGCCCCGCTCGCGCAATCGTCTCCTCGGATCGTAAGCCTCGGGTTACCACCCCGCCCTGCGAGTCCACGCTGTCCACCCGCACCAAGATCTGGCCACCGCCCTCAAGCGGGAATGCCACCGTTTCCACCGATCACCCCTGTCATCGCATCGAACAGCGCCGCGTTGCCTCCATCATGGCCCGCAAATGTTGGAAGCTGCCCGGCTTCGCAGTTTCGAGGCCTGGACGAGAGTGCCTCGGCAAAGCCGGCTGGGTAGGTCACACGGATCTACGGGAATTTGTGTGTCCGGCGATGCGCGCATTTACGCTTAGCAAAGAAAGAAAGCGGGGTGAACCGCGCCCGCTGAGGTGAAAATGATGGCTTGCAAAATCGAGCTCGAGATCTGTGCGACGTCGAGTCCAGATGAGTTCACCACCCGAGTAATCAGCGCACCGTCGGGCGGGGAACCGTCAGCCGTTGCGCGGCTCGATGTGGACGGGCTCCTCAGGGACCGGGACGCGTTGGAGACGACGGTGCTGGCCTCGGCGGTGGCGGGGCGCAAGACCATCTCGGGTCACGAGCAGCAGCTGCGCCAGATGGGCCGGTTACTTTTCGATGCGCTGTTCAGCGGCCCCGTGTTGGGGACCTACCGGGCCAGCGCGGGCGTCGCGCAGCAACGTGGCGAACCTCTTCGGGTCGTGCTGCGGCTGACCGCACCACGGCTCGCCGCCCTGCCCTGGGAGGCGCTATTTGACCCCGAGACCGGGACATACATCTGTCGAAGGGAGCCGCTGGTCCGCCATGTACCAGCACCCTATCCCGAACCGCTCAAGGTGACCCCGCCGCTGCGGGTGCTGGGGCTGGTGGCCTCGCCCCGCGGGATGCCGGTGCTGGATGTCGCCGCCGAGCAGGACCATCTGGCCCAGGCTTTGGCCACTCCGATCGCCGAGGGCCTGATCCAAATCGAATGGTTGGCCCAGGCGACCTGGGAAGCAGTGCAGGAAAAACTGCTGTCCGGCCGCTGGCATGTGCTCCACTTCGTCGGCCACGGCGACTATGACCCCGCCAGCGATCAAGGGGTCATCGCCCTAGTCGGGGAAGGCGGCCGGGTGAATCTGGTGGGCGCCGAACAGCTGGCCG
Organism: Mycobacterium sp.; assembly: GCA_035515675.1. Classification (GTDB taxonomy): domain Bacteria; phylum Actinomycetota; class Actinomycetes; order Mycobacteriales; family Mycobacteriaceae; genus Mycobacterium. The sequence goes on along the minus strand of DATJBA010000266.1, from coordinate 4,263 downwards.
ACCTGCTCAACGAGGCGCGACCGACGCCGCCGCTCGTGGTGCTGAACTCCTGCTCCTCCGGTCAAGAGGGTACGCAAGACCTGTTCTCCGGCACCGCCGCAGCGCTGGTACACAGCGGGATCAGCGCGGTGGCCGCGATGCAGTTCACGGTAAGCGATCCCGCGGCGATCGCGTTCGCGAGAGGTTTCTACACCGCGATCGCCCACGGCCGCGGCGTCGACGACGCCACCCGCAGCGGTCGCATCTCCGTACTCGGCGCACCTGGAACGCTCGAATGGGTCACGCCCGTGCTGTATGTCCGCGGCGAGAACACCCAATTGTTTCACCTCCTCGAGCGTTCGCCTGGCTCCACGGCCTCGCGTGCGCTGCCCAAGAAGACCACTCCGGCATCGCGACCCGACAACGCCAGCCCGGGCCCAGGACGCGGCACGGCTCACACCGGCGCGGAAGACGAAGATAGCGGCGGATATTCGGTGTCCCCAACCGGTCACACGACCGCGGACCCGGACGTGGTGACGGGCCAGACCACCCAGCCGACCAGCGAGCAGCAAGGCCAAATCCCACAACAAGAACAATCCAGCCATGAGGCGCGCCGAATCCGAAAAAGCAGGCTGCTCATACCAATACTGGCCGCCGCGGGCGTCCTCACAGTCGTGGGCGCCGTGCTGCTTACTAAGTTCCTCGTGGGTTCGTCGTCGACGCATCCGCTACCGCCGTTCGTACGCGGACCTGATAGCAGCCTCAATCCGACTTGCGACCAAGGTTATTCACAGTCCGGTATCAGCGGATGGGCTAGCCACGCTGGGCGCGGTACCGAGGCTACGTCGTGCACCCTCACCCAAAACGTACTCAATGCGTACTGGATAGCCGGGCCCCCGAGCAAAGACCCCCGAACCGTATCGGCGCGCGGCAGCGTCGACTGCACCACCCGGCCCGGTGCGAGTTGCGATCCGACGAATGTGGCCAACTTCCTCATGCAGTGCGCCGGGGATGGTTCGAACCCTTGGATCAAGTGCGCTGGGGGGGAAAATGCGGTGGTGTATCTCTGGTAGCGGCGGGTCGGGCTCGCGAGGCGCGCCGCGATTTCGGCTTTCGCGCCCAGGTCTCGTAGCAGCATAAATCGGGATGAGCCGGTCACACGCCTTCGCCATCTGCTGCTCTGATGCACGAGTAGCTGACGGATGAAACGCGCAGGAGTGCGGCGCTCTCACTTGGAGTCGAGTTGTGCACAACCGTACGGTTATAGGATCTGCCACAAAGATGAGAAAAACGCATCCGCCATTTTGATGAGAATTTTGCAAATCAGCAGGCAGGAGCGTCGTCATCCGCCGTATGGATTGAGAACCTACAGGAGTGTAGGTTCTCAAACTTCGTTGCGGATTCTCAAAGTCGATTGCGGGGTCGTTGCGGATCCGCAGTGAGTATGAGACATGTGTCCGTCAGCCGGAGTCCACGGGGTCAGCGGAGGCGAGGCAATGATCCGCTTCGACGACGGATCCCTGCGGTACTTCACCGTACGCGAAGCCGCGAAAATACAGGGCTTCCGCGATGACTACAAGTTTCCTGTGGCACGCTCGCGCAGTATGGGCGCGATCACCAATGCCGTCGCGCCACCGCTGGCCGAGCTTCTGACTCGTCAGTTGCGCGAATTCGATTGACGGTCAGTGACAATGGACTACACGGATAGGGCTCATCGGAGCGTCAAGCTATCCGGGTAACGGGGAAAGTCAACTGGGGTAGCCGTGTCGGCGTTGGCGACCCGAATGGCGGAACGCAGTCGGACTGCGGCTGATAGATTTGGAGATGTGAGCGCGGCATATCGCAGGGCCCGGGACTCGGTGGAGACACGGCAGCCCCTGCCCGTCCTCATCCGGGGGTAGCGGGCAGGGGCGTTAAGTCCCCTGGAGGCCCCGCCTTGTCCCGCACTGATGCTCATAGTCCATTCTGGGTTCAACTCGCCTGCGGGGATCTCGCCGCCGAAGCGCACCACGCATCCGATCACGCCGTCTGCGATCTCCCCGACCGGCCTCCTGCCGAATGGCAGGGCTGGCGTCCAGCGACCCACTGCCACTGGGGTCTTCACTACACCGGCACCAATTTCTGCTCCTGTTGGATGTGCCATGCGGGACCGCAGCATCGCCAGGAGAACCGCAGTCAGTGACATCGCGACCGCGCAGCCCTAGGCGCGGCGCTTGGCCGCTGGCGTCATGGCGATGAGTCAGCTTTCGACGACCTCGCCCCACCGTCGCGTACGTATTACTGGTAGCCGGGGCGCTCAGTGTGAACCGTCCCCGGTTTTATGCGCGCTTCCTTTGTTGGGGAACGGCGCAGGCCGCTTCGCGCCCTCCGTCGAGTGAGAAATCGTGCGCTTGATCTCGCGTTCCTGATGTGGCGCGGAGAGCAAGCTGGGTGGGTGCGTATCACGGTCGACCCCGGTCTTCTTTTGGTGATGTGAGCCCGTTTGGGAACGTGGTGGTTGCGCCCGGAAGCCGTGGTGAATTGCGCGAAATCGCTAACCGAATTGTGTTGTGCGACTTGACCTTTTGGGCTAAGGTGAGCAATTGGGGCGAGGAGGGAATTCCCAAGAAAGGGTTATTTCGTCATGTCTTCACAATTTTCCGATTTGATTTCTACGGTCCAAGCTGCGCGGCGTTTAGGTGTCTCGCCTAATACGATCCGAAATTATGTTGCCAACGGTCAACTTACCGCGATTCGCGTAGGCCCGAAGCTTCTCAAGTTCAATCCGGTTGAGTTAGACCGCGTGGCGCGAAGAATCGGTTAGTAGTACGGGCAATGATGCTGCGCTGTGCCCATGGGGTGTTTCAAGATCAGATTTCCCAGCGTTTTATAGGCGAAAGGGGTGAATTCGTGACAGGGCTGTCGGGACGTGACGTTTTCCGTACGCGCGATTTGGACGTGATGGCTTCTGTCCAAAAACGTCGTCCATTCCTCATCAGACGAAAGTACCTGGCCCGACACTGGTCCGCTGTCTTTGATCTGTATTATTTCGTGAGGAATCCAGGATGCGCTAGTTATCAGAAAGATTTCGATCCCCATAGCTGCAAGCAGCACAAGCATCAAAGACCCACCGGGCCGTCGAAGGGGCTTGAGTTCGACATCAACCCCGTAGCGTAGTTGTGACCGTCTATCCCGATACTTCCCCCATTGTCGGGCCAGATAGTAAGTTATTATCAGGGATCCCGTGAAAAAGATCCAAATCATCTGCATTGCCAATCCAACCGCAACCACGATTAGTGCCCAAGGTTGCCAAAAGTAGGAAGGGAGTTTAGTGCGCTCATCTTTGGGAATCGCGGCTCGTTGACTCAACCATCCCAATGAAATCAACACTATGGCCGGAGGAATCAGTGGAAGGGTTACCCCTAGTACGAGCGAAACCAGGCTCAGATTCTGCAGAAGATACGCAAATACTTCCGGATCGCCGGTTGAGATAATCATTACGTTGAAAGGCCGCAACGACAAACGGCGCGATGCCGAGAACCCATACCAAATGATCGCGTAGAAACTCGGACGGCGTTGGCAGCAATTTGGTCTCAGGCATCAACACCCCATTGAGTGCTACGGTCGGATAGGCACAACGTTAGCGAATCCGCCCCCAGGGGCTCTGGCGATTAGACCCTCGACGACCCCGCCGTGGCGGCAGCTTTAGAGCGGGTGCGGCTGGACCTAGCCCTGAGAGCGCCGCTGAGCCGCGTTCTCGCGTGGCCGGTAGTTTCTTAGTACCGCCGAGATCGGCATAACGCCGCCGACCTGAGTCAAGTCGAGTGGCGCGAACTCAACTTCGACCAAGGCGGGGGTTGCTTGGCCTAGCAACCGTTTTCAGCGGGTTTCGCGGGACGGCAGATAGTTGGAGGATTGTTGAGTAGTTCTGACGAAACGCTCAAAATACGGCGCGCGCTGCTAAAATGGTTGGTGCCCCCGGCAGGATTCGAACCTGCGGAGTCTCGGCTAGCAGGGGTATCCCAGGCGAGTTACCGTGCCGTCGGGGTGTTGCTCGTCGTGCCAGCCTGTCCAGAAAGTTTTCAAAAGGTGGTTTATACACAGGCATTTGAGGTTGGAGACGAGTTATAAATCTACCCTCCGGCCCCATGAGTCAGCCCATTTGACCCCAGAAGATAGCTGGTAGCGTCTCCGCAGGATCGGCAATAGTCCCTTAGTGGCAGCGCCACTGTGCAGATTGCAGGGGTCCGGCGTTGTTGACTAGCACGCTTGTGACCTGCTGATTTGGTGGTTGGTGAGCAGCTG
>DATJBA010000265.1:0-22737 GCA_035515675.1 Mycobacterium sp. | reverse complement strand
CACCGAGGCGGCGGCAATACTAGAAGCGATTGTCCTCGCATCGCTGAACTAAGCAGACACCGCCGCAGTGTAAAGGCGCACCCGAGCGAGCCGGGCATCCATCACAGCTGTAACAGTTCCCACCGCACCAAATCCAGCGCGGCCACAACCGCCGGGTCGTCGGGGTCGAGTCCCTCGGCCCGTAGGGCTAACCGTTCTTCATCGTCCACACCGGGGGTGCGGTGCTGTCCCGGTACTGGCGCGACACCGTGAAGGCGGCCGGGGTGCGGCACATCAAACTACACGCAGCCCGGCACACCTGCGCCACATTGATGCACCTGTCCGGCGTGCCGGTGGCGGTGATCGCCGCGTGGATCGGACACAACGACGCCAGCCTGACGATGCGGCTCTACGCACACTCTCAGGCCGATGCGCTCAAGGCCGCCGGAGCGACTCTGGACCGGAGTTTGGGCGAGCACCGGTGAGCACCGATGCCTACTGTCGTCAAAACTGTCGTCAAAGTCGCAACACTGCCGGCTTTAGCGGCCGTGAATAGCCTCTGACCTGTGCGCGCCCGAAGGGATTCGAACCCCCAACCTTCTGATCCGTAGTCAGATGCTCTATCCGTTGAGCTACGGGCGCCTGTCTTCAGTTATGTCCATGGCGGAGGCGAGAGGATTTGAACCTCCGGTCCCCTTGAAGGGGGACAACTCATTAGCAGTGAGCCCCATTCGGCCGCTCTGGCACGCCTCCATTGGACTTCCTGAGGGTACCCGAACCCTTCCCGGTATCCCCGAACCGCCGGAGGCATAGCGTACACAGCGCCGACATATGCTGTCGACGTGACCGCCCGCCTTCGACCCCAGCTGGTCGGGCTGCCAGTGTATGTCCCCGGCAAGACGGTCCCAGGTTCTATCAAACTCGCCAGCAACGAGACGGTGTCCGGCCCCCTGCCCAGCGTCCGCGCGGCCATCGAGCGGGCCACTGACAACGCCAACCGCTACCCCGACAACGGCTGCGTGCAGCTCAAGGCCGCACTGGCCAAACACGTCAGTACGGCGAGTTCCGCGGACTTCGCTCCCGAGCAGGTCGCGGTCGGTTGCGGTTCGGTCAGCCTGTGCCAGCAGCTGGTTCAGATCGCGGCCTCGGTGGACGACGAGGTTATCTTCGGGTGGCGCAGCTTTGAGCTTTATCCGCCTCAGGTCCAGGTCGCCGGTGCCAGCGCCATCAAAGTGCCGTTGACCGACCATGTGTACGACCTCTACGCAATGCTGGCCGCCGTCACCGATCGCACCCGGCTGATTTTCGTCTGCAACCCCAACAATCCGACATCCACAGTCGTCGACCCGGACGCACTGGCCCGCTTCGTCGAGGCGGTGCCGCCGCACATCCTGATCGCCATCGACGAGGCCTACGTCGAATACATCCGCGACGGCATGTTGCCGGACAGCTTGGAGCTGGCCCGCGCCCACAGCAACGTCGTTGTGTTGCGGACCTTTTCGAAGGCGTACGGGCTGGCGGGGCTACGGGTCGGCTACGCGGTCGGCCATCCCGAGCTGATCGCCGCGCTGGACAAGGTCTTTGTGCCGTTCTCCGTGACAAGCATCTCGCAGGCCGCCGCGATCGCCTCACTGGACGCCGCCGACGAGTTACTCGCTCGCACCGACGCCGTGGTCGCCGAGCGCGCCCGGGTCACCACCGGCTTGCGGGATGCCGGATTCTCCCTGCCACCGTCGCAGGCCAACTTCGTCTGGCTGCCGCTCGGGCCCCGCACCGCGGACTTCGTGGCGCAGGCCGCCGATGCGCGCATCGTGGTCCGCCCGTATGGCATGGACGGTGTCCGGGTCACCATCGGGGCGCCGGAAGAAAATGACGCCCTGCTGCGGTTCGCCCGCGACTGGATCACCTGCGCCGAACCTAAGGACCGAATTAAGGAGAGCCGATGAGCCTGGCCCAGCAAGAAGTTCACCGAGTTCAAGGAACGCAGCGACCGCATTCCCGACGCCGAACTCGACGAATTCTGGGCGACTCTGGCGCCCGCGACCATCGGGGGAATGATCGGCGAATGGAAGGGCGGCGAGTTCCTCACCGGCCACAAGATGAACGGCCAGTTGGAGAAGGCCCGCTGGTTTGGCAAGACCTTCACATCGGCTAGCGATGTGCAACCGTTGGTCTGTGTGGACGCCGACGGGAAAAAGTTCTCCAACGTGGCGATGGGCAAGGGTGAGGCCAGCCTGTGGCTGGAGGACTTCCTCCGCGAAGTCACCGCCACGATGGTCTATGACGGCCAACCCGTCCACGATCACTTCAAGAAGATCGACGACGACGCGGTGATGGGCATCATGAACGGCAAGGGCGTCCTGGATGACGGCCGGTATTACTACTTCTACCTGGAACGGGTCTGACCACGTCGGCGCGCGAACTACCGGACCGGGTTGCGGCCCGTGAACGCGATCAGCTGATCCAGCGCGCTGGCATCTGCAGACACAGCGACCGGTTGATGGAATCCCACATGGGTGCGGCCCTCCGGCGTGATGATGTTGCGTGCCAGCCCCAGCACATATTCGGCCAGCGAATCCGGGGCGTCGACGTCGTGGCCGATGGCCGCGGCGTAATCCCAGGCGTGCACCAGGAATTCGATCGACAGGACGCCGGCCATGACCGCTGCGGGCGCCTCGTTCGGACCCACCATCACCATGCCGTGCAGACCGTGGCGGTGCCATGCGTCCAGGGTGGGCCGGGCCGCGGCGCTGATCTGGCGCTCTGCCGAGGCGGTTTCGTCGCGCGGCGGAAGTTTTGCGTCCACCGCGTCGCCGATGACCGTGATGGAGTTCAGCAGATGATCGGTCAACTGCGCCACGTTGAACTCCGAGCACGGGGTCTGCCGGGACATGTCGTCGGCGGCGATGGTGTGTAGAACGTGCTGCAGCACCCCGAGTGTGGCTTCGGCGCTGTCCAGCTCGTCGGTCGGTGGGGAATCTGGTCCGGGTCGCAAATCAGAAGGCATATGCGCCACGCTACGGTCTCGATGTGGGCGAGACATACGAATCCGTCACCGTCGAAATCAAAGAGCGGGTCGCGCAGGTGACGCTGATCGGACCGGGCAAGGGCAACGCGATGGGACCTGCCTTCTGGTCGGAGATGCCGGAAGTGTTCGCGGCGCTGGACGCCGACCGCGATGTGCGGGCCATCGTCATCACCGGATCGGGCAAGAATTTCAGCTTCGGCCTGGATGTACCGGCGATGGGCGCAACGTTCGCCCCGCTGATGGCCGAGGGGGCGCTGGCTCGCCCCCGCACCGACTTCCACGCCGAGGTGCTGCGGATGCAGAAGGCGATCAACGCCGTCGCCGACTGCCGCGCCCCTACCATCGCTTCGGTGCACGGTTGGTGCATCGGCGGCGGCGTCGACCTGATCTCGGCGGTCGACATTCGCTATGCCAGCGCTGACGCCAAGTTCTCAGTCCGGGAGGTCAAACTGGCGATAGTTGCCGACATGGGCAGTCTGGCCCGCCTGCCGCTGATCCTGAATGACGGCCATCTGCGGGAGCTGGCGTTGACGGGCAGGGACATCGGCGCGGCCCGCGCGGAAAAGATCGGCCTGGTCAACGAGGTGTACGAGGACGCCGACAAGACACTGGCCGCCGCCCATGCGACCGCCGCCGAGATCGCCGCGAACCCGCCGCTCGCGGTCTACGGCATCAAGGACGTCCTCGGCCAGCAACGCACCTCCGCCATTTCGGAGAACCTGCGCTACGTCGCTGCCTGGAACGCGGCCTTCCTGCCGTCCAAGGACCTGACCGAGGGCATTTCGGCGACGTTTGCCAAGCGTCCGCCGCAGTTCACCGGGGAGTAGAACAGCCGTCGCCGGCTGCCACGTACGCTCGCGGAGGTGGCGAACATGGCCCGCGCCGGCGACGGCAGGATCCGCGTCCCGGCCGACTTGGACTCCGTGACGGCGATCGGCGAAGAGGACCACTCCGAAATCGACAGCGCGGCCGTCGAACGGATCTGGCAGGCCGCGCGGCACTGGTACCAGGCCGGTATGCATCCCGCGATCCAGTTGTGCATCCGACAGCACGGGCGCGTCGTACTCAACCGCGCGATCGGCCACGGCTGGGGCAACGCCCCAACCGATCCCTCCGACGCCGAGAAGATCCCGGTCACGACGGAGACACCGTTTTGTGTGTACTCGGCGGCCAAGGCCATAACGGCGACCGTCGTACACATGCTCGTCGAGCGAGGATTCTTCTCCCTCGATGATCGCGTCTGCGAATATCTGCCCACCTACACCAGTCACGGCAAGGATCGCACCACGATCCGGCACGTGTTGACCCACAGCGCGGGTGTGCCGTTTCCGACCGGGCCCAGACCAGACGTCAAACGCGCCGACGACCACGAGTACATCCAACAGAAGCTCGGCGAATTGCGGCCGTTCTACCGGCCCGGATTGGTACACATCTACCACGCGCTGACGTGGGGCCCGCTGATGCGCGAGATCGTCTACGCGGCCACCGGTAAAGAAATTCGCGACATCTTGGCCACCGAGATCCTCGACCCGCTCGGCTTCCGATGGACGAACTTCGGCGTCGCCAAAAAGGACCTTCCGCTGGTCGCGCCGAGTCATGCCACCGGCCGTCCGTTGCCGCCGGTGATCGCCCAGATCTTCCGCAAGGCGATCGGCGGAACCGTGCACGAGATCATCCCGTATACGAACACTCCACGGTTCCTCACCACCGTGGTCCCGTCGTCCAACACCGTGTCGACCGCCTACGAGATGTCGCGGTTCGCTGAAATCTGGCGTCGCGGTGGCGAACTCGACGGCGCACGCGTGATGACCCCGGAAACGGTGCGCGGCGCGGTGACCGAACGCCGGCGTTTGCGGCCGGATTTCGCGGTCGGGCTGAAGCCGGCGCGTTGGGGTACCGGCTTCATCCTGGGGACGAACAGGTTCGGACCGTTCGGGCGCGACGCGCCGGCCGCGTTCGGTCATCTGGGCCTGGTCAACATCGCCATCTGGGCCGATCCCGAGCGCGGCCTGGCCGCCGGTCTGGTCAGCAGCGGCAAACCCGGCCGAGATCCCGAGACCCGCCGCTATACCGCCCTGATGGACACCATCGCCGCCGAGATGCCCGTCGCGCGCGGCGCTGGCTGAGTGCTTGGGATATCGAATGGCGTCAAATGATGCGTTTTTACCATTGCCGGTCGGGGTAAATGGTGACCAATATGGAATCCGACCGCTTCCGTCAGCTACTCGATACGCCGGGACCGTTCGCCTCCGTGTATTTCGCGGACTCGGAAGACGGCGACGACCCGGGTGCTCAGCTCGAGCTCAACTGGCGCGCAATGCGCGAACAACTTGAGCAGCAGGGAGCGGACGAATCGGTCACTGCCGAAATCGAACGCGCCGTCATGGACCTGCGTCCGCCGATAATCCGCGGTGGGCGCGCGGTGGTCGCATGCGCCACAAGGGTCGTACTCAATGAGCACCTGCTCCGGCCAGCTGCCGAGCCAGTCGTCCGAGTTTCCGAGTTGCCCTATATCGTTCCACTCCTCGAACACGGCTTCGAGCACTCGGATTATCTCTTGGTGGTGGTCGACCCCACTGGCGCCTTCATCACCACCCACAGCGATGTCACGCGGCGTTCGGAAACCGTCGAAGCCGACGGATACGGCGACTCGAAGCCGCGCGCCGTTGCCGACCGTGTCAGCGAACTCGTTCACGACGCGTCGTTCGACGCGGTGTTTGTGGTGGGCGATGTCGATTCACGTTCGGGCTTGCTGGCAGCGCTGCCAGAACGCGTTCGCGAGCGGGCGACATCGCTACCGATCGGCGTCCGACGCGGCGGATACGACTTCGAGGAGATTCAACGGGCCGTCGATGCCACGCTGCTGCGGCAACGACTAAGTGCGACAGACAGCGCAGCGGAGCGCTTCAACGCTGAGGTCGGCCGGCGATCCGGACTGGCCGCCGAGGGGCTGGGCGCAGTGTGCTCAGCGCTGAGTCAAGGCGCTGTCGACACACTGATCGTCGGCGACATCGGGGACGCCACAGTGGTTGCCGACGAAGGTCTGACGATGGCCGCCCCAAACGCCGACATGCTGTCCAAGCAGGGCGCCGCCCCTGCCAAGACACTACGGGCCGACGAGGCGCTGCCACTGATGGCGATTTCGGTCGGCGCGTCCCTGGTCCGCACCGACGAGCGGATAGCGCTGGCCGACGGCATCGCGGCGGTGCTTCGCTATGCAGCGCCGCTGCACTAGGCTGCCCCTTAACGCAGCGGTGGCGGAGGGATTTGAACCCCCGGACGGTTTTAGCCGTCTCTCGCTTTCAAGGCGAGTGCATTAGGCCGCTCTGCCACGCCACCGCTGACAAGGGTAACGGGGCCCGTATCGTCGGATTGGCCGCCTAGTAGCGTGGCCGCCATGCGCGCCATCGTCGCCGAATCCTCCGATCAACTTTCCTGGCAAGAAGTAGCCGATGTGTCTGCCAGGCCCGGCGAGGTATTGGTCAAGGTCGCCGCGGCCGGCGTGAACCGCGCCGATGTGCTGCAGGCGGCCGGTAAATATCCGCCACCGCCGGGAGCAAGCGAGATCATCGGCATGGAGGCGTCCGGCGTCATCGCCGAAGTCAGTTCAGGTGTCACCGGATGGTCTGTCGGACAAGAAGTCTGCGCTTTGTTGGCGGGCGGCGGTTACGCCGAATACGTCGCCGCTCCCGCCGGTCAGGTGATGCCGATTCCCGGCGGCGTCGACCTTATCGACGCCGCCGGGCTACCGGAGGTGGCCTGCACGGTGTGGTCGAACCTGGTGTTGACCGCTCAACTGAGTGAAGGCCAACTACTCCTGGTGCACGGCGGGGCCAGCGGCATCGGCAGCCACGCGATCCAGGTGGCACGAGCGCTGGGCGCCCAGGTGGCCGTCACTGCCGGATCGGCGGACAAGCTGGAACTCTGCCGCGAGTTGGGCGCCCAGATCACCATCAACTATCGCGACGAGGACTTCGTCGCGCGGCTGCGGGAAGAGACCTACGGCGCCGACGTGATCCTCGACATCATGGGCGCCGCCTATCTGGACCGCAATATCGACGCCCTGGCAACCGATGGACAGCTAATCGTCATCGGCATGCAAGGCGGGGTGAAGGGCGAGCTCAATCTCGGCAAGCTAATGGCCAAGCGGGCGCGGGTCATCGGCACCACGCTGCGGGGCCGGCCGGTGAGCGGCCCGAACAGCAAAAGTGAGATCGTGCAAGCGGTGACGGCCTCGGTGTGGCCGATGATTGCCGACGGCCGGGTCCGGCCGATCATCGGCGCGCACATGCCCATCCAGCAGGCCGCCGACGCGCATCAACTGTTGGTGTCGGGGAAGGTGTCCGGAAAGATCGTGCTGACCGTCTCGAACTCGCGAGCGTAACGCTACTGCGAATTTGCGCCGAGCCCAAGGCCTGCATTTTCGCGCTGGCGTTACGCTCACGGCGCAATCAGCCCAGTGACGCCAGCGCACGCACCAACTGGTCGACTTCAGCCATCGTCGAGTAATGCGCCAGCCCGACGGTAACGGCGCCGCCAATGTCGTTGACGCCCAGGACGTCGAACACGCGTGAACTCTCGTTGGAGATGGCCAGAATTCCGTTGTCCGCCAAGCGCTGTACCACCCGCTCGGCGGGCACCTCGTGCAGGGCAAAACTGGCCACCGGTATCCGCGTCTCCGGACGGCCGATCAGCATCACCAACGGCAACGACCGCAACGACACCATCAGGTAGTCGAAGAGCTGGTTCAGATAAGCGGCGGCGGATTGCGTCGACACCGACAGGCGTTCGCGTCGGCTGCCGCGAGCGGACTCGTCAAGTGCCGCAAGGTATTCGATGCTGGCGACCACGCCGGCCAGCAGACCGAACTGGTGCACGCCAACCTCCAGGCGCGCCGAGCCGGTGGCGTGAGGGTCTGTCGAGACCGAGCTGAACGAGTTGATCAGCCCCGGATCGCGAAACACCATCGCTCCGATCGGCGGACCGCCCCAGGCAAGAGCGTTCACCACCACCACGTCGGCGTCGGTTTCTTTGATGTCGAGCAATCGGTAAGGCGCAGCGGCGGAATGGTCGACCACCACCAGCCCGCCGACGTCGTGCACCAGCTTGGTCACCGCCCGCAGATCGGTGACCGTGCCCAGCGTTGCCGACGCGGAGGCCACGGCGACCAGCCTGGTCGACTTTGCGATCAGGCTCTCCCACTGCCACGTCGGCAGCTCGCCGGTCTCGATGTCGACCTCGGCCCACTTCACTTTGGCACCGTAACGGTGCGCTGCCCGCAGCCACGGGGCGATGTTCGCCTCGTCGTCAAGGCGGCTGACGATCACCTCGTAGCCGAGGCCGGCCCGCGAGGACGACGCTTCGGCAAGCGATGACAACAGGATGGCGCGATCAGCGCCCAGCACGACGCCCGCCGGGTCGGCATTGAACAGATCGGCCACCGCCGCACGCGCCGCGTCCAAGACGGCGACACTGCGCCGCGCCAACGGGTGCGCACCTGCTGTGCTGGCGCCAGACCTGCGGAAGGCCGTCGAGACGGTGGTCGCAACGGAATCGGGAATCAGCATCCCGGTCGGCGCCTCGAAGTGCACCCATCCGTCACCCAGCGACGGATGCAGTCCGCGCACCCGGGCGACGTCGTAAGCCATACCAGCCACCTTAAGGCTTCCGCAATTCCGCGAAATTGTGACGGTAGCGGGTGCCGTAGACGTTCCAGCCGGACGGAGGCATGGCCGAGCCAGGTCACCCGGCCAGCCATACTAGTCGAGTGGGGCTCTGGGTCGGAACGCTGATCGCATTATTTTTGCTGATCACGCCGGGCGCCATCGTCGCGCGTATCGCTCAGCTAACTTGGCCGGTCGCTATCGCAGTTGGCCCGGCGCTGACATACGGCGTGGTCGCGCTGGCGATTGTTCCCTTCGGTGCGCTTGGGATCCCCTGGAACGGTTGGACGGCGCTTGCCGCGCTGGCCGCGGTGTGCCTACTGATGACGGGTTTGCAGCTGCTGGTGGCCCGCTACCGCGACACCGAGGCTGAAGCCGGCGGGATCAGTCGCTGGCCGGCGCTGACGGTAGCGGCCGGTGTGCTGCTGGGCGCATTCCTAGTCTTCTGGGCGGCCTATCGCGGGATCACGCATTGGCAGTCCATCCCCAGCACCTGGGACGCGGTCTGGCACGCCAACACCGTTCGCTTCATCCTCGACACCGGCCAGGCGTCGCCCACCCACATGGGTGAGCTACGCAACGTCGAGACACACCTAGTGCTGTATTACCCGTCGGTGTTCCACGCCCTGACTGCGGTGTTCTGTCAGCTCACCGGCGCGGCACCGACCACCGGCTACACCTTGAGTTCGGTGGCGGCGTCGGTCTGGCTGTTTCCCACCAGCGCTGCGGTGCTCACCTGGAAGCTGCTGCGCCCTGTCACGACGGAGTGGCGCGGCGCGGGGGCGGCGGCCACCGCGGCCACGCTGTCGGCGTCGTTCACCTCGGTGCCCTACGTCGAATTCGGCGTCGCCGCGATGCCCAACCTGGCGGCCTTCGGGGTCGCGATCCCGACGTTCGTGTTGATCGCCTCGACGTTGCGGCATCGCGACCGCATCCCGGCGGCCGTGCTGGCAATGGTGGGCGTGCTGTCGGTGCACCTCACCGGCGGGGTTGTCGTCATCTTGTTCTTGTTGGCCTGGTGGCTTTTGGATGCGTTGTGGCACCCGGTGCGCGGCCGGCTCGCCGACGCGCTGACCTTGGCCGCCGTGGCCGTGCCGACCGTGCTGATCCTCGCGCCGCAGTTCCTCGGGGTGCTCAGGCAGGCCGACATCATCGCCGGGCATGCATTCCCCAGCTTCAAGGGCGTGAAGCAGGGTGTGATCGATGCGCTCCTCCTGCACACCCGCCACCTCAACGATTTCCCGACCCAATACGGCTTGATTGTGCTCGCCGCCATCGGCATGGCGATCCTGCTGGCCAAGAAGATCTGGTGGCCGCCGGTGGTGTGGCTGCTGCTGACCGTGGCGACCGTCTACTCGGGGGCGCCGTTTCACGGCCCGATCGGCGACGCCATCGAAGGATTCAGCCAGTTCTTCTACAACGATCCGCGACGGCTCTCGGCAGTGGTGACGATGCTGTTGATGCCGATGGCAGGCATCGCGTTGTTCACGGCGGTCATGCTCGGAGTAGCCGCCGCCCAACGAGTTACCGACCGGTTCAAACAGTCCCCCGCAAGCGGGTGGGGTCCCCGCAGAGCTGGGGAGTACCCCCAGCCCGCGCCGGTCTGGGTCTCGACTACCGCTGTCCTGCTGGTGGTGGCCACCGTCCTCACCGCCCGGCACTACTTCTACCGCCACCTGGTCCTGTTCGGCGACAAATACGACTCGGTGATTGTCAACGACAGAGATCTGCGAGCCATGGCGTATCTGGCCACCCTGCCCGACGCACACAACACCGTGATCGGCAACGCCAACACCGACGGCAGCCCGTGGATGTACGCGGTGGCCGGCCTGCACCCGCTGTGGACCCACTACGACTACCCGCAGCAGACGGGCCCGGGCTACCACCGTTTCATCTTCTGGGCCTACGCCCGCAAGGGTGATGCCGACCCGCGGGTAGTCGAGGCGGTCAAGGCACTTAATATCCGTTACATCCTGACCTGCACGCCGACGGTCAGGGGGTTCGTGGTGCCCGACGGACTAGTGTCACTGGAGAAATCGATGTCGTGGACGATGATCTACGACAACGGTGCCGCTCGAATTTACGAATGGCGTGGAAATACCGCAGCGACACACCCTTAGCAGATCCGCAAGAGGATGGTGAATGGATTGAGTACCGGCAACGATGACGACGGCGTCGAGGTCATCGGCGGCGTCGATCCGCAGGTGATGGCGATACACCAGAACGACTCCGACGAACGCTCCTTGACCGACTTGGTCGAGCAGCCCGCCAAGGTGATGCGAATCGGCACGATGATCAAGCAACTGCTGGAGGAAGTCCGCGTGGCACCGCTCGACGAGGCGAGCCGCAACCGGCTGCGCGAGATCCACGCCACCAGCATCCGGGAGCTCGAAGACGGCCTGGCACCGGAACTGCGTGAGGAACTCGATCGCCTCACACTGCCATTCGACGAGGACGCCGCGCCGTCAGACGCCGAATTGCGCATCGCCCAGGCGCAGCTGGTCGGCTGGCTGGAAGGGTTGTTCCACGGAATCCAGACCGCGCTGTTCGCGCAGCAGATGGCAGCCCGCGCGCAGCTGGAGCAGATGCGCCAGGGCGCGCTGCCGCCGGGCATGGGCAAGCCGGGCCACGCCGGGTCCGGGCACGGGCAGTACCTGTAAGCAGTCAGTGGTGTCGCTACCTGGACCTCATATCGAGACGCGCAGTGCGTGGGTGGAATTTCCCATCTTCGACGCCAAGTCGCGTTCCTTGAAGAAGACCTTCCTGGGCAAGGCGGGCGGCACGATCGGTCGCAACAACTCCAACGTCGTCGTCGTCGAGGCGTTACGCGACATCACCATGACGCTCGAACTGGGCGACCGGGTCGGCCTGGTCGGCCACAATGGGGCCGGTAAATCGACTCTGCTGCGCCTACTTTCAGGCATCTACGAACCCACCCGCGGCTCGGCGACGGTCACCGGTCGGGTCGCACCGGTCTTCGATCTCGGGATCGGCATGGACCCCGAGATCTCCGGCTACGAGAACATCATCATCCGCGGCCTGTTCCTCGGGCAGACCCGAAAGCAGATGCTGTCCAAGGTCGACGAGATCGCCGAGTTTACCGAGCTGGGTGACTACCTGTCGATGCCGCTGCGCACCTACTCCACCGGAATGCGGGTCCGGCTGGCGATGGGCGTGGTCACCAGCATCGACCCCGAGATCTTGCTGCTCGACGAAGGCATCGGCGCGGTGGACGCCGACTTCTTAAAGAAGGCCCAGTCCCGGTTGCAGAGCCTGGTGGAGCGTTCCGGAATCCTGGTTTTCGCCAGCCATTCCAACGAATTCCTGGCCCGGCTGTGCAAGACCGCGATGTGGATCGACCACGGAGTCATCCGCCTGTCCGGCCGCATCGAAGACGTGGTGCGCGCTTACGAGGGGGAGGACGCGGCCCGCCACGTGCGCGAGGTGCTGGCCGAGACCTATGAGATCCAAGCCGCCAAGCCGCTGGCACAAAAAGCATCCGGGGATGAGTGAATCCGTCTTCGCCGTCGTGGTCACCCACCGGCGTCCCGACGGGCTGGCCAAGTCGCTGGATGTGCTGAGCACGCAAACCCGGTTACCCGATCATCTGATCGTGGTCGACAATGATTTTTCCGGTGATGGACCGGCCGACTTCCGGGTCCGCGATCTGGTAGCCGGCCAGCCGATTCCAACCACCTACTTGGGATCCCGCCGAAACCTCGGTGGCGCAGGCGGTTTCGCGCTCGGTATGTTGCACGCGCTGGCACAGGGAGCCGATTGGGTGTGGCTGGCCGACGACGACGGGCGCCCCCAGGACTCTCACGTTCTGGCGACCCTGCTGGCCTGCGCCGAGAAGTACGGCCTGGCCGAAGTATCGCCGATGGTGTGCGATATGGACGACCCGCAGCGACTGGCGTTTCCGTTGCGGCGCGGCCTGGTATGGCGCAGGCGCACAAGCGAATTGCGTACCGGAGAAGAGCAGGATCTGCTGCGCGGGATCGCGTCGTTGTTCAACGGCGCGCTGTTCCGGGCATCCACCCTGGACGTGGTCGGCGTCCCGGACCTGCGGCTGTTCATCCGCGGCGATGAGGTCGAGTTGCACCGCCGGCTGGTTCGGTCCGGGCTGCCGTTCGGAACCTGTCTGCACGCGGTCTACCTGCATCCCTGCGGATCCGACGAGTTCCGGCCGATCCTGGGCGGCCGAATGCACACCCAGTATCCCGACGACCCCACCAAGCGGTTCTTCACCTACCGCAACCGCGGCTACCTGTTGTCGCAACCGGGCCTGCGCAAACTGCTGGCCCAGGAATGGCTGCGGTTCAGCTGGTTCTTCCTGGTGACCCGCCGCGACCCCAAGGGCCTGTTGGAGTGGATTCGGTTGCGCCGCTTGGGACGTCGCGAGCAGTTCGGCAAGCCTGACGTTGGAGGAACCTCATGACGTTCGTCGACGCGGCGGCACAGTCGCGAACACTTGCCCGCGCCCGAGGTGATCTGGCCGACGGCTTCCGTCGTCATGAGCTGTGGCTGCACCTGGGCTGGCAGGACATCAAGCAGCGCTACCGCCGCTCGGTGCTGGGACCGTTCTGGATCACCATCGCCACCGGAACCACAGCCGTCGCGATGGGCGGCTTGTACTCCAAGCTGTTCCATCTCGAGCTGTCGGTGCACCTGCCCTACGTCACGCTCGGGTTGATTGTCTGGAACCTGATCAACGCCGCCATTCTGGAGGGCGCCGACGTGTTCGTCGCCAACGAGGGTCTGATCAAGCAATTGCCGACGCCGCTGTCCGTGCACGTCTACCGGCTGGTGTGGCGCCAGATGATCTTGTTCGCGCACAACATCGTCATCTATTTCGTCGTTGCGATCATTTTTCCCAAGCCGTGGTCGTGGGCCGATCTGTCGGTCATCCCGGCGCTGGGGCTGATCGTGCTCAATTGCGTTTGGGTGTCATTGTGTTTCGGCATCCTGGCGACCCGCTACCGCGACATCGGTCCGTTGCTGGTTTCGGTCGTGCAGTTGCTGTTCTTTATGACGCCGATCATCTGGAACGACGACACGTTGCGGCAACAGGGTGCCGGACGCTGGTCGAGCATCGTCGAACTCAACCCGCTGCTGCACTATCTCGATATCGTTCGGGCGCCGTTGCTGGGCGCCCACCAGGAACTGCGGCACTGGGGGGTGGTGGTGGCGCTGACGGTCGTCGGCTGGGTGCTGGCGGCCTTCGCGATGCGCCAGTACCGCGCCCGGGTTCCCTACTGGGTGTAAACGTCAGCGGCGACGCGCCGGTGGGGGCCTGCGGTTCTCCACCGGTCGAAAAGCTCGTCTGATCGACGTGATCGCCGAAACCAAGCCCGAACGGGTTTGGCGAAACGGTGTTGCGGCGTCTCGAAAGTTCAGTGCGCGCGACATGACGGCCGGATCTTGGGTTCGGCGTAGCCTCTCAGTCTTGGCGTCAGGCGGACGCCGCTGGGTGCGCACGTCGGCGGGCAGCCGGCCGGTGCGAGTACACGGTGCTGGGGGTCGATTGGGCCGCTCCGGGGTTGCCGTAGACCCCGCCGGCAGGGCCGGCCTGCCCGGGTGTGGCGGGGGCAGCCTGAGCGATGCCCGTCGCTAAGCCCAGCGCGGCGGCGCGGGCCAGCACAGCGAAGGTAGCGGTCCGCGCCGCTCTGGCAATTCCGGTGGTGTTCATGGTTGGTCCTTTTCTCAAGGGCGCCGCAGCAGAGTGGATGTGTGAGAAAAGGCTCGGATGCAGCCCTTTTTTAAACCGCGGCGAATCCTTGGAACGCCGGCGATGCGCTGTGCTTTGCGCCCGTGGCCGGCCCCAACACGAAGACCGCCGGGAGTGCAGTCACAGCGCGAGACTGCTGCGTGGTCGCCTGGTGGCAGCGGGCGAGAGTTCGGTGGGTGATCAGTCAGTCAAACCCACAACTCATTGCCCCGCAATAAGTATCGAACTATGGCGCTGCCAGCTGATCGGTTGGGTCAGCCCGTGGACAAAGATGGCGAAACTCAGCGCTTGACCCCGTCCGAAGAGGAGTATGTGATGGGTGGGCGACGTCTCGATGATCGGTTGTGTCGGGTCGTTGATCGTGGCGACCCGCGGTGATGGCGGTGCTGGAGAGGTCCTGTTGACGGTGCGGGGGTCGAAGGAGGCCTTTCTCGCGTGGTCAGATGAGCCACTACCTAAGGGCACCAAGGTGTTGGTGGTTGATGTCCGGGGCGCGCGGACCCTGGTTGTTGAGCCTTGGACTGGTCTGGATTTGGTGACGGTAAGTCCCTGATACACAACACGAATCGGCAAGGAGTCCAAGATGCTTGGTTACAAAGTCCCCGCACCCGACGAAGCCATGCTGATCTCCGGCGGTCGGGCGCGCAGCAACGCCCCGTTCCGCGTTGTGACCGGTCACGGCGCGTTCATCATGCCGTTTTTCCGCAAGGTTCGGTTTCTCACCTTGGCGCTGTGTGAGGCCGAGGTGGAAGAAAAGTGCGTCACTCAGCAGGGAATTACGTTGAATGTGCGAGCGGTGATCGCGTTCAAGGTCGGCAACGACACTGAAAGCATCATCAGCGCCGCGCAGCGGTTTTTGTCCGATCAAGACCAGATGTCGGTGCTTACCGGGCGGATCTTCGCCGGTCACCTGCGCTCGATTATCGGTTCGATGACCGTCGAGCAGATCATCCGGGAACGCCAGAAGCTGGCCACCGAGGTCCTCGATGGCTCCAAGGAGGAGATGGCCCGCATCGGCCTGAACGTCGACGCCCTGCAGATCCAATCCATCGATGATGACGGGCTCGGCTACATCAACGCGATGTCCGCGCCGCACAACGCGGCCATTCAGCAGCAGGCGCAGATCGCTCAGGCGCAGGCGAACCAGGCGGCGGCTGAGGCCGAGCAAGAGTCACAACGTAATCAGGCAGAGTTCGCTCGCCAGACCGCGATCGTAAAGGCGCAATACAAGGCAGAAGTCGACAAGGCTCAGGCGCAAGCCGCCCAGGCGGGGCCGCTGGCCGAAGCGCAGGCCCAGCGCGAAGTTCTGGCGATGCGGACCGAATTGGCCCAGCGTGCAGCCGAGCTGCGGCAGCAGCAACTGGTCGCCGAGGTGGTCAAGCCGGCGGAGGCAGAAGCCGAACGCGTGCGGATTTTGGCTGTCGCCGACGCGGAGAAGATGAAAATCCAGGCCGAGGCGGCGGCGTCGCACAACCGGGTGGCGTTGGACAAGATGCTCATCGACCAGCTACCCGACATCGTCGAGCAGGCCGCACGCGGGCTCTCGGGCGCGAACCTCACTGTGCTCAACGGCACCGACGGGCTGGGCCAGGTGGCCACCGGGCTGGTCGCGCAGGGCCTGGCCATCTTCGATGCTCTGCGTGACGGGTTTGCTCAGCATCGCGACGGGAGCGGAGCATCGCCCCTGGTTGGCAATCGCGGGCTGGACGCCGGGTTGGGCCAGGTCGGATTGCAGGCGCCGTAGAACAAAGAGCCGCCGAAAGACGCTGTGCGATAGATCAACTCATGCGGTCACGCCTCAGTTCGCCCATCGCATGCTGAATCAGCACCTCCGCGGCGGGTGTCGACCGAACTGGTCACTTCGTGAAAGACCAGCAGCTGCGGGTGGGGCCAGGAAGGCTCGCGCGATTGTGATCGACTGCCTGATGGCGTATCTGGGCTGGCAGGACATCAAGCAGCGGCATCGCCGCTCGGTGCTGGGACCGTTCTGGATCGCCACCGGCACCACCGCCGTCGCGATGGGCGGCTTGTACTCCAAGCTGTTTCGTCTTGAGCTGTCGGTGCACCTGCCCTACGTCACGCTCGGGTTGATTGTCTGGAACCTGAAACGCCGCGATTCTGGAAGCGCCGACGTGTTCGTCGCCAACGAGAGGGGCTGATCAAACAATTGCCCACGCCGCTCTCGGTGCATGTCTACCCGCTGGTGTGGCGCCAGATGATCTTGTTCGCGCACAACATCGTCATCTACGTCGTCATCGCGATCATCTACCCCAAGCCGTGGTCGTGGGCCGGTTTATCGGCAACCCGCTACCGCGACATCGGCCCGTTGCTGTTTTGGGTCGTGCAGTTGCTGTTCTTCATGACGAGAATGAAGCTCGGCGTCTCGATCCCCTTCACCATCGCCGCATAGTCAGACCCAAACCACCAAAGACGAACAACCCCTTGGTTAAAGCCCAAACCATCCAGCGGGGCCGGAAAGTCGGCCTAGTCGACCGGACCTTCGTAGGTTTTGCGGAACTGATCGTCGGGAACCGGCCACTGTTCGCCGCGCGGGCCCTGAACGATCCAATCGCCCTCGTGGGCGACAGCGTGTCCCTCCAGCGTGGCGACGAGTTCTTGCTGGGTCGCCCGTCGCGCCAGCACCGTGCCGCGGCGCCGATACTGCCGCTCCGCTACCCGCGTATGGGTGGCCTCGAACACCCCCGCGGCCACCGACCGCTCCACGCCGGCGTCATCGGTGACTGCCCAGTCGCCCGCGTGCGCATGCATCACCTGGCCGGTCGAGGTAGTCCACGTCCACGCGTGCCGGCGCTTCTCGGCGGTCACCTCCCCGTGGCGGCGGTAGCGGCGCCAAACAGAATCATCGGACCGATCAGCCGCTGGCATAAGCTTTCTCACTTCGCCTTCTGCTTGCGGATCACCTGTAGACCGACTGAGGCAAGCATCGTAGGGATTTCACGCACGAAGATGCGGTCGTATTCAGCGATCTTGTCGGGCAGGTCGGCGAGCGGCACCAGATAGGGGGTCTTCTTGTGCTCGTAATCCGCTTCTTTCAACGTTTTGTCCAACGTCCAGCCGTCTGCGATGCGCTCGGCGCACCAACGGTCGTGTTCGGCGATCCCAAGCTTCTCGACCTCGTCGTCGCTGAACGTGAATTCTGGTGCGTCCCAGTCGCGCAAGGGCGCAATGTCGCAACCGACGCTTCGCAGCTTGACCGCGGTGTGGCGCGCGTGCGCGCGGTTAGACTCTTTGAGCGATTCGGGCAGCTCCGACCACGCTGGGGCGGGTTTACCGGAGGGTTGCTCGGCGCGCCAGCGACGGTGGATGGCATGAGCGATGGCCTCATATGACCCGCCCCGGATGAGTTCGACCGTGCAGGTCTTTTCCAGCGACGGGAACACGTCGATGTTCAAACCCTCGGCGCTGCCGGCGACATCGAGGAGTCGGGTGATCCCGTCCGCTCGCGCCAGTGCGACGACTAATGGAACGGCCGCATCCAGTTCGTGCCGCAACTGCAGCGCCATCTGAACTGCGTGCCCGTCGTCGTAAGCGCTCACGTAGGCGCGGGTCAACGGTGGCGCTGCCAGGTCGGCGTGATGCGCCTGCAGCCGGTGGATTCTACTGACAGACGCGGGAAGCGGGATGAATTCGCACACCTTGTCGAGGGCAGGATAATTGCCGACGAGCGACTCCACCCGCTGGTCTGCATGGTGGTCGACAACGGTGACCACCAGGGGGGTGGTGTTGTCGGCGCGATGCTCATACCAATCACGTGCCGCGTGATACACCACCCAGGCTCCCAGAGCATCGAGTTCACCGACGAGGATGTGCGGCCGGTCGCGTTCGGTGTCGACGGGAAACGCATCGAGCAGCAACCGCGCACTGGTCTCATTGGTGTTGAAGAAGTCGAGTGCCGACGCGGCATCGGCGAGCCTGGCCTCCCGGATCCGCAACAACGCACACAACTCCGGCTCGCCGATTCGCGCCAGACAGCGCAGCGCACCGCGGGACCGGCCCCTTGCGAGATGACCCGCGACTGCGACGATCTCGGCGTTCACCGCGTCTTGCGGACACACGGCCAGGAGTCGGGCGGCACGGTCGATCCCGGCCGCCTGCAACGTTCGTGGCAGCTGCGCATCACCCACTATGACCGGCACACGCAAGCTGCGGCACATCTCGATACTCGGATTCGCCGCATCCGACTCGACGACAACCACCCGTTCACCAGCCTCCCGAAGGTGGCGCAGGAAGACGCTGCCGACATAACCCAACCCACACAGCACGACATGATCGCGCATCAGCGGAATCCGCATCTGTTGCACCCGATCGCGAAACAGCGATGCTAGGCCACTGAGCCCGGCCCCCCCGGCCACGACCGGGGCAAGGAAGCGCGCGATGTCTAGCGAAAGCGGCACATGGGTGCTTTCTACATGGGTGCCGTGCACATGGCTGCCCTCCCCGCCTTCCAGCAAAAACAGCCTGAGGCTCCTGTATACGGGGTCGCTGTGGCATGGCGGCCACCACCGGATCCCCAGGAATTGCGAGAACCCGATGTAGCCCAACAAGAACGCGAGGATGCCCGCCGCGCCGAGGAGGTACCAGCGATAGTCGGCCAGGGTACGTACGAAGGACCGCCGAAAGCTCATCGCGGACCACCCAGCGCCGACCGGCCGAGCGTGAGCACATGTTGTGCACCGGGACTGAATATGATTGATCTCCTGATAAGCGACGGTGTTCCCAGGGTATAGGTCGCTGGATCAGCGCGGTTCGGGCCCGATGATCCAGGTTTCGTCAGTGACCATCCTGTGGGCATACTTCGGGTTGCTGAAGTTCGCCATGTCGGCTGCGGCTTCCGTGTACTCCGGTGACTTCATCATTGTCGCAATGGTTTCGACATTGTCGAACCACAGGATGCTGGCGGAATCCAGGAAAGCTTCGCCGAGCGCGTAGGCTCCGTCGCCGACGTGGCATTGATAGTAGCGACGCAGGCCCGGCAGCTTCAGATCTTTGGCCGCATGCGTTTCCAGGCTATAGCCGCGGAACTCCTCCAGCGGCATCCCTTCCTTGCGTTTAGCCAAGCCGATGATTTTCACCATCGTCGAGGGGCGGGTGAAAGCCGGGCCCGGAAGCAGGACATGGTCCGTGGTGTCAAGCACGATGGTGCGCCAGAAGGCGGCCCAGTTCGGTTCGTCCAACCGCGCCCCTTCGAGGAACTCTTTCGACTGGAGACTCGCGAGTTGCTCTTGCTCGTTCTCGAGAAAGATCTCTGCTACCCCGCTCCAGAGCGGATCGGCCGGTTCCGGCCCGAAGGGGATGCGGCAGTCGATCATGTACTTCTTTATTTGCGGGATTTTGCTGGCGTATTGGACCGCGTGAACCTCCTTCCAGTAGCGCTGGAAGTCGGCTTCGCTCATTCCAGGCTTGGGGTGCGCGAATATCAGCTGGTGAATCACGATTGACTCCTCAAGTGTGATTACCCGACGGCTTATCCATCAGGCGGTGTTACTGCCCGCAGCGCATGCCGATCATTTCCGGCCTGACGATGCCCTCGAGCACGACATCGAGCAGAAACGGCCCCCTGTGCGACAGTGCCTTGTCCAGAGCCGCGCCGATCTGCTCGGGCTTTTCGATCCGCGCACCCTTGACGCCCATCGCCTCGGCCAGGCCGACGAAGTGGATCGGTGGTTGCGACAAGTCGAAACAAAGCGGGTAATCGTGGGCGGCGCACTGCCGCTCCTTCCAGTACGCCTCGATGTTCACTTGCAACAGCCGATAGGAGCCGTTGTTGCAGATGACAAACTTGACATCCAGGTTGTGCCGGGCGGCCGTCCACAGCGCCTGGATCGTGTACATGCTGCCACCGTCGCCGGTGAAGCCGATCACCGTCTTGTCCGGGTTGGCGAACTTCGCCCCGATCGCGCCGGGGATGCCCACGCCCAGCGAACCGCCGCGGGTCAGGAAGTACTCTCCCGGCGTGTGTGGCACCCAGTGACGGGTGATGTCCGGAGAACAGGTCAGCGCCTCGTCGAAGATAATCGCGTCCCTGGGCAGCCGCGGGGCGATCTCCTCCATGAAGCGCGCGAGGTGCATGGGGATATGGTCGCGGTTCTTGCGATCGGTCTCGCGCAGGGCGGCGAGCTCATCGGCCCTCGCCTGGCCGATGTCCCGCACCCGCAAGGCGGCCGCGCTCTTCTGAGCAGGCCTCAGCATCCCGTCAAGCGCGCCCGCCAGCAGGCCCAGTGTCAACTTGGGGTCGCTGACCAAGCCGACCGTCACCGGATGAGACTTGGCGATTTCGTAGGCGTTGAGGTCGATGTGGATCACTTGCGCGCCCTTGGCGAAGATGGTGCCCAGTTCCGGGAAGACCTCGTTGACCATGTAGGTGCCGCAGACGAGATTTACGTCGCCCTTGGTCGTGATCGGCAAACTCTGGTAGCCGAACATATGCCCGGTGCCGCCCTGGTAGAGCGGGTGGGCGTGATCGATGTTCAGCTCTCCAGCGTCCACCTCCCAGACCTCGGCCCCAAGCAGCTCAGCCACACGTGCCAACTCCGGTTGCGCACCCGAGAACGCGACGCCGTCGCCGACGAAGATCATGGGCTTGTCCGCGGCCGCCAGCAGCGTTGCCGCCTCGCGGACGGCACCTTCCTCGGGTACGACTCGAGTCGAAAGCTGCGACGTGGGCACCACTTCTTCGACGACGGGCGCATCGAGGACATCCATGGGCAGACAGACATACACGGGACCCATCGGCGGCGTGGTGGCGATCTTGATCGCCCGCCGCACCACCCGTAATAGCGACGACGGCTCCAGCACCATCGTGGAATATTTCGTGAACGGGGCAGCCATAGCCACCAGATCGCCGGCCATCTGTGAATCCATCGCCTGGTACTTGACGCCGGCATCACCACCGATCACGACCAACGGCGCGTGGCCGCGCTTGGCCTGGTACAGCGCGCCGAGGGCGTTGCCGAGGCCGGGCGTGCTGTGAATCTGCACCAGGGCCGGCCTGCGCGCGGCGCGGGCGTAGCCGTCGCCAATCAGGACGGCCACGGATTCCTGCAAGGTGAGGACATAGGTCAGCTGCGGATAAGCGTCCAGCGCGTCTAGGAAACCTTGCTCGACGGTGCCAGGGTTGCCGAACATGTAGCGGAACCCGTCGGCGACAAACTGTTCCAGGACGGCAAACCGTCCAGTTTTGTCACTCATGGTTGTGCCTTCCGGAAAGTCCCTCGCCGCGATCAGCAGCGGTAGACGATCAGCTGGAGCTGCTGATCGCCGAACAGCACCGCGGTGTCACTGCGCATTGGCGTCACCTCGCCTTGCTCAAGCGGCATGATGACATCACTGTGCACGCCGGGCACCACACCTGTCCCGAATTCGGGTCAAACAAGTCTGCCCCCGGGGTCGGGGCTTCACCCATGTCAGCGACGAAGGCAATGCCGGTGTGAGGCGTCGTCAGCTTGCGGAGTGCTGCCGATTTTCAGGGATACCGCTGACTTAAGATTTTGAACTACGGTTCGGATATACCTTGGACTACCGCATGGTGCGTGACGTTTCGTCTCCTCAGCCGCCTGGGGGGCCCGACAAGACGAGCACGGTCGTCCATATTTTCCAGAGCTACGGCTGGCGGGACGCCGTCGACGTCGCACAGCGTCTCAAGGATTCGCTGACTCAGGCCGGCTACGAGGTGTGGATCGACCGCGAACACCTGCGCGCCGACGACAAGCATTTTTCGCTGGCGCTAGAGCAGGCGATCACCGACAGCGAGATGGTGGTTGCCCTGCTCAGCCCGCATTCCGTTCGGGGTATAGCCGGTGATGAGGTGCGGTCGAGCATCTGCTACAACGAGCTGCGCCTGGCCGACGAATTGCAGCGCCCCATCGTGCCTGTCCGGGTGAGCAAATTTATTGGGCCACCGCCGTTTTTGATCATCAAGTATCGCCGCGTCGACTGGCTGGACTGGAATCAGCCTCAGGCGTATCGCAAGGGTCTGCATGAGATCACCGAGGCCATCAAATATGCACTGGCTCACGGCACGCTTTTCGATCCCGATATCGCTTTCCAAGCAACTAATTTCACGCCGCAACTGCACGCCGCGGTCGGTACCTTCACTGGCCGGGAATGGCTATTCGACAAGGTGGACGCTTGGCTCGCCGACCGCAACCCCTGCTTTTTGCTCGAGGGGGTCACCGGCAGTGGCAAGACCGCACTGGTCGCGGAGCTGGTGCGGCGCAATCCGGGCGGTCGCGTGCTGGCCTACCACTTCTGCACACCGGTCCAGGTCACCGTGGACCCGGTCAGTTTCGTCCGCTCGATCGCCGGGATGCTGGCGGCCA
>DATJBA010000264.1:0-26524 GCA_035515675.1 Mycobacterium sp. | reverse complement strand
TGGGCGTCGGTCCTGATGATGCCCTCCAGGATGAGATCGACAGTGGTCTCGAGAACGTCGCGGCCCACCGGCTCGCGGCTCATCAGCAGGCGGTGAGTGAGCAGACCCACGATCATCTCGAGGGTGATGCGGTGGTTGATTCCCTGCCGCAACTCTCCTCGCGTTTGTGCTTGCTGGAGCACGGCCGAGCCAACCGCTAGCCGGGCCTCCCAGAATGCGTCGCGCACCGATTCGTACTGCGGCACGTCGTGTCGTGCGGCCTCGCGGAGCAGGGTCTGGCCGAGGGGACCGGACATGAACTCGGCGATGCGCTCGAACAGGGCCAGCAGGTCGCCGCGCAAGGAGCCGGTATCGGGCTCGGGGACCTGCAGTTCAAGATGGGTGAGCAGCGTGTCCAGCAGCAGATTCGCCTTGGAACCCCAGCGACGATATATCGACGTCTCGTGTACCGCGGCGCGGTGGGCTACTTCAGCAATCGAGAGGCCGTCAATCCCTGCGGCGATGAGGGTGTCCACGGTGGCGCGGATCACCGCGGCACGCACGCGCGCGCTTCGTCCTCCGGTGCGGCGACGGGGTGCAGTTGGGACGACATCACGGCGGGTTGCGGGCGGTTCAACGCGGTCAGGCGACATTACGCGCACAGTCGACGTTGCAAGCGCGCTGCTGGTTCGTGCTGTCGGGCTTGCCGTCATGACCACCTGGCAAACAGGTCATGATCGATGTCGAACTGGTCGAGGATCTTGCCCGCGGTGTGGCGCAGCAGGTCCTCGAGACTCTGTGGCTGGTGGTAGAAGGCCGGGACGGGAGGCAAAACGACCGCACCGGCGAGCGTGACCGCCTCCATGTTGTGGAGGTGAATCAAGCTCAGCGGTGTTTCCCTGGTGACCAGGACCAGGCGGCGGCGCTCTTTGAGGCAGACGTCGGCGGCGCGGGCCACGAGGCCGACGCTGACGCCGTTGGCCACGGCGGCGAGTGTCTTCATCGAGCAGGGCACGATGACCATCCCGGCGGTGATGAAGGAGCCGGAGGAGATCGCCGCCGTCATGTCGTCAGGGTCATAGACGACATCGCCGAGTTCCTCAAACTCTTTTCGACCGACGCCCATCTCGGCCTGGATGCACCTCTCGGCATTTTTGGAGATCACCACGTGCGCCTCAATCTCCGAGATGCTCCTTAGTGCTCCGAGGAGCGTCCAGGCGATCTGCGGTGCGCTGGACCCGGTGACCGCGACGATCAGTCGCCGCGTGGCGGTCATTGTTGGGGTGCCTCGGCGTCGGGTGGCTCGACGGTCCCCGTTTCGAAATACGAGGACTTGGTGCGCAACGCGGCGAACTCCTGCCCGGTCTCCAGGTAGCGTCCTGCGACGGCCGCCTTGGTTGCGCGGTCCCAACTTTCCGGCCAATAGCCCAGCGGGTAGCCAAACCACGGTCGGCGGGGACGAAGTGTCGGCAAACCGAGTTCGTCCTCCCAGATCCTGCGGGCCCGTTCCATGTGCTCCCGGGTGGGAAGACTCACCGGCGGATATGGCCACTTGATGGTCGCGTCGATCAAAATCTGTGACCCGCCGAGTCCCTCCGGGTAGGCCCGTTCGGTGAAGGAGGCCGCCACCGGTGCCGCTGACGGATCGAGATCGGTGGGGCGCCCCCGCATGATTTGGATGTCACGGTGGGGCTGCACCCGCCACGCCATGGCCCAGAACACGCTTTCCAAATCGGTGATGTCGATGTCGTCATCGACTGCGACGATCCACTTCATCCCCGACATGTTCACGGCCGAGCCCGCCAACCGAAGCGCCATCCACGACTCGCCCCGATCATGCTCGCGCTTCAGCGCGACGGCCAGTACCTGCGAACTGCCGGCGAACTCGAAGAAGTTGACCCCGGCGAAGTGCGGCACCCTCTTGGACAACTCCAGCCACAGCACCCCCTCGAAGCCGAACTTGCGGATGCACGAACTCTCGCTGGGCGGCATCTCGCTGATGAAGGCTTGCAGCACGGGCTGGCGCCGGTGGGTAATGGCGGTCAGCTCGAACAGCAGTTGATAGTCCTGGGTTCCGGTGTAACCGCCGTACTCCCCGAAGGGCCCTTCCATTTCCAAGACGTCGGTGCGGAACCGTCCTTCGATAGCGATCTCGGCAGTGGCCGGGATGAGCAGATCAACCGTTTCCGCCGGGACGAGTTCCAGCGGCGCGCCGTTGAGAGCTCCGGCGACTTCATACTCGGGCTGGCGCAGCTTGGTGGCACTGCACAACGCCAGCGCGGGCACCGGCGACAGACATAAGACCGCCTCCAGCGGTCGGCCCAGCTGTCGGGCCTTCTGCCAGTGAATGCGGCTGTCCTGCCCATAGAGCATCATCACCCCGGCGCGGTCGGGGGCCTTCACCATGACCCGATACGTTCCCACGTTGTAGACCCCCGTCTGCGGGTCGCGGGTGATCCACACCGGGCAACTGAAATACGCCGAAACATCGGTACCAGGGTTGGTCACCGTCACCGGGAACATGTCGATACCCCCAGATGCCACCAGGTTCTGGCCGGTGATCACGACCTCTTTGACCGGCGCTCGATCCACGCCGACCTCAACCGGCGCCAGCGGATGGCTCAGCGCGTCAAGCCATTTGAGATTGATCTGGTCAGGGGATGCGAGTCCCAACGCGGCCGCATACACCTGCGGAGATGCCCCGGCGATGGCCACCGCGACCGACGCGTCGAACCGCCGGCCCCGCGAATCGGTCAGGTTTTCAAACAGCCACCCCTTGCGCTGGGATTGGTCCAATCCCCGGAACTGCCAGCGCACCAGCGGCATGACTTCGGTGTCTTTGTTGGTCAGCCGTTCAACACGAATCAGCAGGCCGCGCCGCTCCAACTCCGCCAGATAGTCCCTGATATCGCGGTACAGCGGTTGACCGTCCGGGGGCGATTGCGACATCGCAGCCGACGCGAGGCCCTGGTGGGGAACGTGGTGGGCATCGGGTGCAGTGGTTGGCACACTCACCGCCTCCATCCTTAACGCAAGGTGGACCTGCGTTAAGGATGGGCTTGTAAACGCGCCACCGCAAGGTCTTCTGCGAAAATCACTGAGGTCTGGTATCGCAGGGCCATCGACCTCACTACCGACGCCGACGTTGCGGAGTATCTGAGCCGGCGACTGGCCGCAGTCGCCGGGATCGCCGGCCTAAATAGCGTTGACCGCTTTCACGCGTGTTGCAGCGCAGCTGCGGTGCGCTCAGACCTTGGCTTGGGTGGTCTCTCCCGACGCGATCTCGGGAGCCAGTGGCGCCACGACACCGAGTATTTCGGTCACCGTCTCCGACGGGACCCCCGCGGCAACGAGCGCGTCGGCCAAGTGTCCGGCCACCAGGCTGAAGTGGTGCATGGTGATTCCGCGCCCCTGATTCACTTGCTTCATCGGCACGCCGGTGTAGGGCTCGGGCCCGCCGAGAGCGGCGGCAAGGAACTCCGTCTGTTTGCCTTTGAGGCGGTTCATATTCGTTCCGGCGAAAGAAAGCCCGACAGTTGATCGTCGGCAAGCACACGAGCATAGAAGTCCTCGACCACGGCTTCGATCGCCTCGTGCCCACCGACCCGGTCAATGGTTTTGTGGGTGGGCATTGTGAACATCGCCACCACCAGTGACGGGCAGCGTGCGGCCGCGGCGCGGCTCAACCGTTACCGCAAGCGTCAGCAGCGGTTGCGTGCGCGGTTGCAGGCCAAGAAAACGCCGTCGGCCCCGCGGCTGTTGAAGAAGCGGCGCTGCAAGGAGGCGCGGGTACGGCTTCGTAAGCCCCAACGGGCCACGCTGCATTCCTGGGCGTTCGCCCAACTGGGGGTTTTGGGCTACAAGGCCCAAGCCCCGGGGGGCGTTCGTCGAGGTGGATCCCGCCTACAGCAGTCAAACCTGCCATGTGTACGGGTGGGTCGACAAACGTAATCGCCGCTCCCAAAGTGAGTTTGAGTGTGGCCGGTGTGGCTTCGTCAGCAAGCCTAATGGCAGGCTCGAAACTGTTAGGGACAGGCCACAAGCCCGTCCCTTCAGGGACGGGTTCCATGACATGACCGCAATCTGCCCCTAGGTTGGCTTTATGACCCACGTCACACACGCACCCGCGGTCGGGGGGCCAACATCGTTAGGAGCAGAAGCCGATGAATCTCGGTGACTTAACGAACTTGGTGGAAAAGCCGCTTGCGGCGGTGTCCCACATCGTCAACACCCCCAACTCGGCTGGGCGATATCGACCGTTCTATCTGAGGAATCTGCTTGATGTGGTGCAGGGCCGCACACTCAGCGACGCCGTCGAGGGCACGATCACCCTGATCACGGGAGGGTCGTCGGGCATCGGTGAGGCCGCCGCGAAGAAGATCGCGGAAGCGGGCGGAGAAGTGGTGCTGGTCGCCCGCACCCTGGAAAACCTCGAGAAAGTCGCCGCTGATATCCGGGCCATCCGCGGCAAGGGCGGGACCGCCCACGTATACCCGTGCGACCTGTCCGACATGGACGCCATCGCCGCGATGGCCGACCAGGTGCTTGACGACTTCGGCGGCGTCGACATCCTGATTAACAACGCGGGACGGTCGATTCGGCGCTCGCTGGAGCTGTCCTACGACCGGATCCACGACTTTCAGCGGACCATGCAGCTGAATTACCTGGGCGCGGTCCAGCTCATCCTCAAGTTCATCCCTGGGATGCGGGAACGCGGCTTCGGGCAGATCATCAACATCTCCTCGGTCGGCGTGCAGACCCGCGCGCCGCGCTTCGGCGCCTATATCGCCAGCAAGGCCGCGCTGGACAGCCTCTGCGACGTACTGCAAGCCGAGACCGTGAATGACGGTGTTCGATTCACCACTGTGCACATGGCGTTGGTGCGCACCCCGATGATCAGCCCGACCACGATGTATGAGAAGTTCCCAGCGCTGTCGCCGGATCAGGCGGCCGGCGTGATCGCGGACGCGATCGTGCACCGGGCCCGTCGGGTCAGCTCACCGTTCGGGCAGTTCGCCGCCGTGGCCGACGCCGTGAACCCGGCGGTGATGGACCGCGTGCGCAACCGCGCCTTTGCCATGTTCGGCGACTCCGCTGCCGCCAAGGGCAGCGAATCCACAACCGGCACACCGCAATTTGACAAACGAAGCGAGACGTTCGTGCGAGCGACCCGAGGAATACATTGGTGAGACCATGAGCCTTCCGAAACCCGACATTCAGACAACCGTCATAATCACCGGCGCCTCGTCCGGTATCGGCGCCGAACTGGCTCGCGGCCTGGCCCGCCGCGGCTTCCCGCTGCTACTCGTTGCCCGGCGCCGCCAGCGCCTCGACGATCTCGCCAACGAGGTGGGCAAGGAAAACTCGGTCGCAGTCGAGGTCATGCCGCTGGATCTCGCCGACAGTGACGCCCGCGCAAACTTGGCGGACCGGCTCCGCAACGAACCGATCGCCGGTTTGTGCAACAGCGCCGGCTTCGGCACCAGCGGGGTCTTCTACACGCTGCCGATCGAACGGGAGAGTGAACAAGTCACCGTCAACGCGCTGGCGTTGATGGAACTCACCCACGCGGCCCTGCCCGGCATGGTCGAGCGCGGTGCCGGTGCGGTGCTGAACATCGCGTCGATCGCGGGCTTCCAGCCGACGCCCGGGATGGCGGTCTATTCGGCTACCAAGGCCTTTGTGCAGACGTTCTCCGAAGCCGTCCACGAGGAACTGCACGCAACCGGAGTGTCGTGCACGGTCCTGTGTCCGGGCCCGGTGCCGACGGAGTGGGCCGAGATCGCCAACGCTGCACGGTGGAGCATTGGCGTCGCGCAGGTCTCCCCGCAGGATGTCGCCGAGGCCGCGATCCGCGGGATGCTGCACGGCAGGCGCAGCGTGGTGCCCGGCGTGGTGCCCAAGTTCGTCAGCACCGGCGGCAGATACGCACCGCGCAGCCTGCTGCTGCCGGCCCTGCG
The DNA here is from genome assembly GCA_035515675.1 of Mycobacterium sp. Lineage (GTDB taxonomy): Bacteria > Actinomycetota > Actinomycetes > Mycobacteriales > Mycobacteriaceae > Mycobacterium. The sequence goes on along the minus strand of DATJBA010000264.1, from coordinate 20,585 downwards.
GATCGGTCAGCGATTGCGCGGCGGGCCCAGCGACTAGGCGCCCTGTTATATAGCGGCTACGTCCAGTCAAAGGGCCGTTTGCCGGCGAGTTGGCCAGTCAGGGACATCGCTGGCCACTACTGCCGCATTGGTCGCAGTTGCCACATGAGTCTCTGTGCCGGAAGGTCCACAATTTGCCCGCCTACCAGCGACAAATCCAGTGGCCGGGCTGTTGCGTGCTTGTCGCTCGGAGGCGGGCACAAAGCGCATCCTTCCGGCCAGAGGCCAAAGTGGTGGATGTGACAAGGCGTCTCGAGAAGGTCGCTGAAGCGGCTCGTCGAGCTGTACAGACAGTGGCCGCAAGACACACTCTGCGACACGCCGAGATCCCGTCGGTGCTCGGTCATAGACTGGCGTCCCTATGAGCGGTTCTTCTTCGCGGTCCTTCGTGCATCTGCATAACCACACCGAGTACTCGATGCTGGACGGTGCCGCGAAGATCACGCCGATGCTCGCCGAGGCCGAGCGGCTGGGAATGCCCGCGATCGGGATGACCGATCACGGAAACATGTTCGGCGCCAGCGAGTTTTACAACGCGGCGACGAAGGTCGGGATCAAGCCGATCATCGGCGTCGAGGCATACATCGCGCCCGGCTCACGCTTCGATACCCGGCGCATCACCTGGGGTGACCCCAGCCAGAAGGCCGACGACGTCTCCGGGGGCGGCTCCTACACGCACCTGACGATGATGGCCGAGAACGCCACCGGCCTGCGCAACCTGTTCAAGTTGTCCTCGCTGGCCTCCTTCGAGGGCCAGCTGAGCAAGTGGTCGCGAATGGATGCCGATCTCGTCGCCGAAGACGCCGACGGCATCATCGTCACCACCGGCTGCCCGTCCGGAGAGGTGCAGACCCGGCTACGTCTGGGACAGCACCGCGAGGCGCTTGAGGCGGCCGCCAAGTGGCGGGAGATCGTCGGGGCGGACAACTACTTCCTCGAGCTGATGGACCACGGGCTGACGATCGAACGACGGGTCCGTGACGGGTTGCTCGAGATCGGCCGCACGCTGGGCATTCCGCCGCTGGCCACCAACGACTGCCACTACGTCACCCGCGACGCCGCGCACAACCACGAGGCGCTGTTGTGTGTGCAGACCGGCAAGACGCTGTCGGATCCGAACCGCTTCAAGTTCGATGGCGACGGCTACTACCTGAAGTCGGCCGCCGAGATGCGCCAGATCTGGGACGACGAGGTGCCGGGCGCCTGCGACTCCACGTTGCTGATCGCCGAGCGGGTGCATTCCTACGCCGACGTGTGGGCGCCGCGCAACCGAATGCCGGTGTTCCCGGTGCGCGAGGGGCACGATCAGGCGTCCTGGCTGCGCCACGAGGTGGACGCCGGGCTAAGTAGGCGTTTTCCCGCCGGCCCGCTGGACGGTTACGCCGCGCGGGCTGCCTACGAGATCAACGTCATCTGCGCCAAGGGCTTCCCGTCCTACTTCTTGATCGTCGCCGACCTGATCAACTACGCGCGCTCGGTGGGCATCCGGGTCGGCCCCGGCCGGGGCTCGGCTGCCGGATCGCTGGTCGCCTACGCCCTGGGCATCACCGACATCGACCCGATTCCACACGGTCTGCTCTTCGAGCGGTTCCTCAACCCCGAGCGCACATCGATGCCCGACATCGACATCGACTTCGACGACCGTCGTCGTGGTGAGATGGTGCGCTACGCCGCCGACAAGTGGGGCCACGACCGGGTGGCCCAGGTCATTACCTTCGGCACCATTAAAACCAAAGCAGCACTGAAGGATTCGGCGCGGATCCACTACGGCCAGCCCGGGTTTGCCATCGCCGACCGGATCACCAAGGCGCTGCCGCCGGCGATCATGGCCAAGGACATTCCGCTGTCCGGCATCACCGACCCGAACCATGAGCGCTACAAGGAAGCCGCCGAGGTCCGCGGGCTGATCGAAACCGACCCCGACGTCCGCACCATTTACCAAACTGCACGTGGCCTGGAGGGTCTGATCCGCAACGCCGGCGTGCACGCCTGCGCGGTGATCATGAGCAGCGAGCCGCTGATCGAGGCCATCCCGCTGTGGAAGCGACCGCAGGACGGGGCCATCATCACCGGCTGGGATTACCCGTCGTGCGAAGCCATCGGCCTGCTGAAAATGGATTTCCTGGGTCTGCGCAACCTGACGATCATTGGTGATGCGATCGACAACATCAAGGCTAACAGGGGAATTGACCTCGACCTGGAATCCGTGCCGCTGGACAACAAGCCCACCTATGAGTTGCTGGGCCGCGGCGACACCCTGGGTGTGTTCCAGCTCGACGGCGGGCCGATGCGTGACCTGCTGCGCCGCATGCAACCGACCGGGTTCGAAGACGTCGTCGCCGTCATCGCACTCTACCGACCGGGGCCGATGGGCCAGAACGCGCACAACGACTACGCCGACCGTAAGAACGGGCGCCAGGCCATCCGACCCATTCACCCGGAGCTGGCCGAACCGCTCGAGGAGATCCTGGCCGAGACCTACGGCCTCATCGTCTATCAAGAGCAGATCATGCGCATCGCGCAGAAGGTGGCCGGATACTCGTTGGCCCGAGCCGACATTCTGCGCAAGGCGATGGGCAAGAAGAAGCGCGAGGTGCTCGACAAGGAGTACGAAGGCTTCTCGGCCGGCATGCAGTCCAACGGGTTCTCTCCCGCCGCCATCAAGGCGCTGTGGGACACCATCCTGCCTTTCGCTGACTACGCGTTCAACAAGTCACACGCCGCCGGCTACGGCATGGTCTCCTACTGGACCGCCTACCTCAAAGCCAACTATCCCGCCGAGTACATGGCCGGCCTGCTGACCTCAGTCGGCGACGACAAGGACAAGGCGGCCGTCTATCTTGCCGACTGCCGCAAGCTGGGCATCACGGTGGTGCCGCCGGACGTCAACGAGTCCGGCCTGAACTTCGCGTCGGTCGGCGCCGACATCCGCTATGGGTTGGGTGCGGTGCGCAATGTCGGCGCCAACGTTGTGGGTTCGTTAGTCAAAACCCGCAGCGACAAAGGTAAGTTCACCGACTTCTCGGACTACCTGAACAAGATCGACATCTCGGCGTGCAACAAGAAGGTCACCGAGTCACTGATCAAAGCGGGCGCATTCGATTCACTGGGTCATGCCCGCAAAGGGCTCTTTCTGGTGCACACCGACGCCGTCGACTCGGTGCTGGGCACCAAGAAGGCCGAGGCGATGGGCCAGTTCGACCTGTTCGGCGGCGGCGACTCCGGCACCGACGCGGTGTTCACCATCAAGGTGCCCGACGACGAGTGGGAGGATAAACACAAGCTGGCTCTGGAACGGGAGATGCTGGGCCTGTACGTGTCCGGGCATCCGCTCAATCGGGTGGCGCACCTGCTGACATCGCAGGTCGACACTGCGATTCCGGCGATACTTGACGGCGATATCCCCAACGACACTCAGGTGCGGGTCGGCGGCATCCTGGCTTCGGTCAACCGGCGAGTCAACAAAAGCGGAATGTCCTGGGCATCAGCTCAATTGGAGGACCTCACCGGCGGCATCGAGGTGATGTTCTTCCCGCACGCGTATTCCACCTACGGTGCCGACATCGTCGATGACGCGGTTGTGCTGGTCAATGCCAAGGTGGCGATCCGGGACGACCGGATCGCCCTGATCGCCAACGACCTTGTGGTGCCTGACTTTTCTAACGCGCAGCCGGACAGACCGCTAGCGGTCATCCTGCCCACCCGGCAGTGCACCCTCGACAAGGTGAGCGCGCTCAAGCAGGTGCTGGCCCGCCATCCGGGAACCTCGCAGGTGCATCTGCGGCTCATCAGCGGGGACCGGATCACCACACTTGAGCTTGACCACTCGCTGCGGGTGACACCGTCGCCGGCATTGATGGGCGACCTCAAGGAGCTGCTCGGTCCGGGGTGCTTAGGCGGCTGAGCAAGCGGGCAACCCGCTCGACCGCGCGAGCGTAACGCCACGGCGAAAAAGCCGGCGCGAATTCGCAGTGACGTTACGCTCGCCGGCGGTCTGTTAGTCTATCGCAGATCCAGCCAGTGCCGGTGCCGGATGTTTGTAGATGACACCGTCTTTCATGACGAAATCGACACGACCGGTGACCTCGATGTCGGCGAAGGGATCGCCGGGCATGGCGATCAGATCGGCAATCTTGCCCTCGGCGATCACGCCGACGTCGTCTAGGCGGAGCAGTTCGGCCGCAATGCTGGTGGCTGCCTGCAGGGCGCGCAAAGGAGTGATACCGGTGGACACCATCATTGGGAACTCGCGCCAATTGTCTTGGTGGGGAAACATTCCGGCGTCGGTTCCGAATGCGATCCGGACCTTACTCGCGGCCAGTCGCTCGGCAGCGTCCAACAAAGCTCCGCGGTGTTGCTGGAACTTGTGGCGCGTGTGTTCGGGGACGGCGGCCCAGTAGGGGTCATTTTCGTCCCGCCGAGCGGCGGACAGGATCGCGTACTGGGTGGGCACCAAAAACACCCCGGCGTCCTCCATCATTTCCAATGTTTGGGTCGACGCGAGGTTTCCGTGTTCGATACTGCGAACCCCGGCGCGAACGGCGCGCTGGGTGCCTTCGTCGCCGTAACTGTGTGGAGTGACCGGGATATCGAGGTCGGCGGCTGTTGCCACCAGAACGTCCATTTCCTGCTGGCTATAGGTGGCGAGGCCGGGGTCGTCCGACGGTGAGGCGAAGCCGCCAGTGGCCGCAAACTTGATCCAGTCGGCGCCGGCGCGGATCTCTTGCCTGATCCTGGTGCGGATCTCGTCGTCACCGTCGGCCGCCGCCAATTCCAGTGGCCGCGCCGGGCCTTGATATTGGTCGGCGACCATTCCGCTGAAGTCGCCGTGGCCCCCGCGTGCGGAGATCATATGCGGCGCCACCAGCATCCGCGGACCGTCGACGACGCCGGCCGCCACCGCATCACGCAGGTCGATGGTCGGGTAGTCGGGGTCCCCGCAGGCCAAATCGCGGACCGTGGTGAACCCGTTCATGAGCAAGGCCTGCAGCACCGGCAGCGACTTCAGCGCCTTCGCGGTGCTGGAGTCGGCGGTCACAGCCAGACCGGCCTGCGGTGTCAACGTTACGTGGGTATGGCAGTCCATGAACCCGGGTGTCAGGGTGTGGCCGGGCAGGTCGACCACCCGTGCGTCCGGCGGCGGCTCGATTGCCTCGGCCAACCGTTGGATACGGCCGTCGACGACCAGCACCTGCCGCGGCACCGCGTGCTCGGAGATACCGTCCCACACGTTCGCACCGGTGATCAGCGTGGCTGCCATCGCCGTACCCTCTCGTGTGTCGGGCTAGAACCGGTAGGCCAGGATCTGTGCTTTGATCGCCAACGTACTCGGGGCTCCGGCAATCGAGCATCAGCGCGGGCGAATCGCGACGCCTCGTAGAAATCAGGCAATGAGTTCCGTGCCCCGTGACCCCGGACGTACGCTCAGCGATGTGATGCGGGCAGTGCAACCCGACGACATCGTCACTCTCATCTACACATCCGGGACTACCGGAAACCCCAAGGGTGTGGAGATGACCCATACCAACCTGCTGTTCGAGGGTTATGCCCTGGAATCCGTACTGGGAATCCAGTTCGGTGACCGGATCACGTCGTTTTTGCCCTCGGCGCACATCGCCGACCGGATGTGCTGCCTGTACATCCAGGAGATGTTCGGTACCCAGGTCACCGCGGTGTCCGACGGCCGCGCGATCGCTGCCGCACTGCCGGGTGTACGGCCCACCGTCTGGGGCGCGGTACCGCGGGTGTGGGAAAAACTCAAGGCCGCAATCGAATTCACCGTCAACCACGAGACCGACGAAGCCAAACGGCAGGCGATGCAGTGGGCGCTTTCGGTGGCCGCCAAGCGCGCCGGCGCCGTGTTAGCCGGTGAATCCATGCTTGATGACGTCGCGGCCGAATGGGCCAAGGCCGACGAGTTGGTGTTGTCAAAGCTGCGGGAGCGGCTTGGCTTCGGTGAGTTCCGGTGGGCGCTCTCGGGCGCGGCGCCGATCCCCAAGGAGACCCTGGCGTTCTTCGCCGGGATCGGCATCCCGATCGCCGAGGTGTGGGGTATGTCCGAGCTGAGTTGCGTTGCCTCGGTGAGCCATCCCCGCGAGGCACGGTTGGGGACCGTCGGCAAGCTGTTGCCCTGGCTGGAGGGCACGATCGCCGACGACGGCGAGTATCTGGTCCGCGGTCCGCTGGTGATGAAGGGCTACCGCAAGAAACCCGAAGACCGCAGAGGCGATCGACGCCGAGGGCTGGCTACATACCGGCGACATCCTCGAGGTCGACGCGCAAGGCTATCTGCGGGTGATCGACCGTAAGAAGGAGTTGATCACCAATGCGGCCGGAAAGAACATGTCGCCGGCCAACATTGAGAACACCATCCTGGCCGCGCACCCCAATGTCGGCGTCAGGTTCGGGTCCCGCGGTGGAGGTCTGTGGCGGGGTCGCCCACGATGCGGTCAGATAACGGGCGGCCCGGCCGGGTTTGGCGGTGAGGGTGTAGGCCACCGATTTCCCGCCGGTGATCCTAGCCAGCCAGTCCTTGTCCCGGTAGCAAAACACCGCGGTACCGGACAGGATGTAGCGGCCGTGTTTGGCGTTGGCCAGGTATTCCAAGGGTTGGGGCAGCCTCAGACTGACCTCGCCTGCGGGGGTGACGGTGATGGTGAGGTTGCCGAACGGCTCATCAGCGGAACCGATCGCCTCGATGCGGTAACGGGCGCACCCCCCACTTGTCCCGCCACTGGGTCTTGGTGAGGTGTGCCGCCTGCAGGTGGTGGCAGATCGTGGCCAACCGTTTGCCGCCTTCGGTCACGCGCACCCGCCGACTCTCGAAATCCGCGGTGACACGGGCCAACTCGGCGCGCCATACCTGCACACGGCGCTGCTTGGCGAACCTCTCGGCCTGGCCGCGATAGCCTTTCGGCAGCTTGGCTTCGCGGCGTTGCGCGCGCTACTCAGGCGTGAGCACCGCGGGTTTGGCCTCACCATCGAGGCCCGGGTTCCGGGGGTGCGTCAGCGCTTTGAGGACCACTCCGACCACGACAGCGACTCCGGCAGCGCAGAGCACTGACGGCGCCACGCTGGTGGTCAATGCCCCCACCAGCAGCAGCGTAACGAAACCCGCGGTCACAGCGAACAGCTTGTGCCGCGGCCAGGGAACGCCGGCGATCAGTACGTCCGAGGTATGGGTGGGGCTAGTCACAGATTAAGGGTAGCCTCTAGTCTTGTTTCGGGTGCCCGAAAGTCGGATGTGCTGCCCACTGCTAGCGGCCACGAGTGGTCTTAAGGTGGTGGTTATGCCGCTTTCAGGTGAATATGCACCCAGCCCAGTCGATTGGTCCCGTGAGCAAGCCGAGAAGTACATCGAATCCGGCGGAACCGAAGGCACATACCTGCAGGGAAAGCCCGTCATTCTGCTGACCACCGTCGGAGCCAGGACCGGCAAACTCCGCAAGACCCCGCTGATGCGGGTCGAGCACAACGGCGAGTACGCAATCGTCGCCTCACTCGGCGGGGCGCCGAAGCACCCGGTCTGGTACTACAACGTCGTCGAAAACCCGCGGGTCGAGTTGCAGGACGGTGCCGTCACCCACGACTACGACGCCCGCGAAGTCTTCGGCGACGAGAAGGCCACCTGGTGGGAACGAGCCGTCGCGGCCTGGCCGGACTACGCCAAGTACCAGAAAAAGACCGACCGCCAGATTCCGGTGTTCGTGTTGACCCCGGTGAGTTGAATCCCGGAGTTGGGTGGCGTGGCACCATTGACCGGTGTCCGCCGAACTGAGCCAGAGTAGGTCACCGCTGCCTCTGCTTTCTGCGGCTGACGTTGACAGCGCGGCGCAGCGGATCGCCCCGGTGGTCACGCCCACCCCACTGCAGCACAGCGATCGGTTGTCGGCGATCACCGGCGCGCAGGTCTCCCTCAAACGCGAAGACCTGCAGACGGTCCGCTCCTACAAGCTGCGCGGCGCCTACAACCTATTGGTGCAGCTGTCCGACGAGGAGCTGGCCGCAGGCGTGGTGTGCTCGTCGGCGGGTAACCACGCGCAGGGCTTCGCGTATGCGTGCCGGATGCTGGGTGTACACGGCCGCGTCTATGTGCCCGCCAAAACGCCGAAACAAAAACGTGACCGAATCCGCTACCACGGCGGGGAGTTCATCGAGCTGATCGTGGGCGGGAGGACCTACGATCTGGCGGCCGAGGCCGCGCTCGACGACGTGGCACGCACGGGCGCGACGCTGGTTCCCCCGTTCGACGACGTCCGCACCATCGCTGGCCAGGGCACCATCGCCGTCGAGCTGCTAGATCAACTCGACAACGAGCCCGACCTGGTCGTGGTCCCGGTGGGCGGCGGCGGTTGTATCGCTGGCATCACCACTTACCTGGCCGAGCGGACGACGAACACGGCGGTGCTGGGTGTCGAGCCGGCCGGCGCGGCAGCGATGATGGCCGCGCTGGCCGCCGGCGAGCCGGTGACGCTGGACTATGTCGACCAGTTCGTCGACGGCGCCGCGGTGAGACGGGCGGGAACGTTGACCTATGCCGCGCTGGCCGCCGCCGGTGACATGGTGTCGATCACCACGGTCGACGAGGGAGCGGTATGCACCGCGATGCTGGACCTCTATCAGAACGAGGGCATCATCGCCGAGCCGGCGGGCGCGCTGTCGGTCGCGGGTCTGCTGGAAGCCGACATCGAGCCCGGGTCTACCGTGGTGTGCCTCATCTCGGGCGGCAACAACGACGTGTCGCGCTACGGCGAGGTGCTGGAGCGCTCGCTGATCCACCTCGGCCTCAAGCACTACTTCCTGGTGGACTTCCCGCAGGAGCCCGGCGCGTTGCGCCGGTTCCTCGACGAGGTGCTCGGACCCAATGACGACATCACCTTGTTCGAGTACGTCAAGCGCAACAACCGGGAGACCGGTGAGGCGCTGGTGGGTATCGAGTTGGGGTCATCGGCCGATCTCGACGGCCTGCTGGCCCGGATGCGGGCGACGGAGATCCACGTCGAAACCCTGGAGCCCGGTTCGCCGGCCTACCGGTACCTGCTGTAAGGAGTCAGATACCACGGCACCGGGGTCCCGGGATCGAGGTCGCCGGCCGGGACCGGTGTACCGGCCGTCAGGCTCACCGGCACCACGCCGGCCCAGTGCGGCAGCAGGCAGTCTTGCGGATCGTCAACCGCCCCGCCGGTGCGCACCTTGGCCGAGACCTCGACGAGGTCGATGGCGAGCACCCCGGTCGCGGCGAGCTCACGCGCATTCGGGGTCCTGCAGTCCGCGGCGCGCCCCGATGCGATGTGATCCAGCAGAGAGCCCAGCGCCCGCAGTTTCTCCGTCGGGTCTTCGACCAGGTTCGCGTTGCCGATCACGACCACCGAGCGGAAGTTCACCGAATGGTGCATTGCCGCGCGGGCCAGCACTAGCCCGTCGACGAGGGTGGCGGTGACGCAGACCGGTAGATCCGATGGTGCCGCTTTGGCGGCGAGCATCGGGCCGCTACCGGTGGAGCCGTGCAGGTAGAGGGTTTGGCCACGGCGGGTGTGCGCCATCGGCAAGACCACCGGCCTGCCGGCGCTGAGGTAGCCCAGGTGACAGATCAGGGCCTCATCCAGGATGTCGTGGACAGTTTTGCGGTCGTAGTGAGCGCGTTCCCGATAGCGGGTGGGCGTAGTGCGCGGCGTGGGCTGGTATGTGGTTTCCAACGGGTTGCCTTCGATATTGTACCAGTACATAATTATTTGCGTGCCAGTACAATTTAGCATAGCCGGGACAGGCGCGAAATCCATAGCCGCCAACGTCGAAGAGGCAATCTCGGCAGGAACCCTGGCACCCGGCGATGCGCTGCCGCCGGTTCGGGAACTGGCCGCTCAGCTCGGCGTAAACGCCAATACCGCCGCCGCGGCCTACCGTCTGTTGCGCGATCGCGGGGCCGTCGAGACCGCCGGGCGGCGCGGCACTCGAGTGCGGCACCGCCCTGCGACCACCCCGCGCTCCCTGCTCGGGCTTGACGTCCCCGCGGGCGTGCGCGACCTGTCGACCGGCAACCCGGACCCGGCACTGTTACCCATCGCGGCCGCCCTGGCGGCCAGCCCGGCCGCCCGCCGCTCGGTGCTGTACGGGGAGCCGGCCATGTCGCACGAGTTGGTCGAGTTCACCCGTGCTGCGCTGTCCGCGGATGACGTCCCAGCCGCTCACCTCGCGGTGACCAGCGGGGCGCTGGACGGCATTGAGCGGGCGCTCACTGCGCACCTGCGTCCGGGTGACCGGGTGGCCGTCGAGGACCCGGGCTGGGCCAACTTGCTTGATCTTCTTGCCGCGCTGAGGCTTTCGGCCGAGCCAGTGCAAGTCGACGACGACGGGCCGCTGGTTGCCGACCTGGCCCGGGCGCTTGCGCGCGGAGTGCGGGGGCTGGTCATCACGAATCGCGCGCAAAACCCGACCGGTGCGGCGCTATCCGCGGATCGCGCGGATGCGTTACGTGGATCGTTGGCCGGCCGGGCCGACGATCTGCTTCTTGTCGAAGACGATCACTGCGCAGGCATTTCCGGCGTGTCGTTGCACACATTGGCCGGATCGACCAGCCACTGGGCTTTCGTGCGATCGGCATCTAAGGCTTATGGTCCTGACCTGCGCGTCGCCGTCCTCGCCGGAGACCACCGCACCGTCGAGCGCGTGCACGGCCGCCTGCGGCTCGGGCCGGGCTGGGTGAGCCACCTACTGCAGGATCTGGCAGTCGGCTTGTGGTCGGACGAGGCGGCGACGCGCCTCATCCGCAGGGCCGAGGAGCAATACACCAGTAACCGCACCCGGTTATGCGCCGAGTTGGCCGAGCGCGGCGTCGCCGCCCACGGTCGATCTGGCCTCAACGTGTGGGTTCCGGTGCCAGACGAGACGGTCGCGATCACCCGGCTGCTCAGTGCGGGTTGGGCCGCGGCGCCGGGAACACGGTTCCGGATTCGCACATCGCCGGGAATTCGCATCACCATCGCAGACCTGACTGCCGATGAGCTGGATCCACTCGCCGACGCCATTGCCGACGCGGTGCGCAGCAACGGCCGTCCGAGCGTTTAAGCGCTTTTGATACGCATCATTGGCGTATGTCGCGCACCACTGTTGACATCGATGACGAACTTGTTGCTCAGGCTATGCGGAGGTTCGGCCTCAGCTCGGGCTCGAGCCCTTTCCGTGTCGCCCGGGCGATGTAGCTAATTGCTACGCCTTTAGGCACTCGTCATCAGAGCGATTACCCGCTGCGACTCCGCGACTGTATACGACAACAGCGCACTGAAAGGCCCCCGTATCGTTGCCCAAATGAGCGGCGGCCACCTGATCGGCGCAGCCACCTGGCCACCGTGGGCGCCGCATGTGTTGTCGTCGCGCTGGCCGGCATAGCATGGCCTAAGGCTCTGCTCCTCGAACGGCGTCGCGGCCGCCGAGGTGACTGCCACTACAGATGACGCCCGGCCGCTCGACACTGCACCCAAGCGCGGCTCCTCAGGTTCGCGGATAACCACCCTCGAGGCCACATCGCTTCGATGATTATGCGCTCCAGCGTCAGGCCGGCTCGACCTGCTGGAGCGATTCATCGTTGGCGCGAAAGATCGGTTCGACGGGTACGGTAAATCGTTCGGCCATTTCGGTCAACGACTTCGACCACAGCCGGTCCGCCGGCGAGACCGGGCCGTGCCCAGGTCCGGTCAGCAACAATGCCACAGTGGTGCCGGGCGCCATCCCGTCGAGCAGCGTGCGCAGTGCTGACATGAGATTCTTCAGGAATCGGGCCTGCGGTCGCGGACCGACAGCAACCTGGCTGAGCGCCTTCATCATACGGCGATCCGGTCCAAGAAAGCCGAACCACAGCAACTTCTGACCAAATCCCAGTGGTCCCATCAGGGCACGCCATCGCTGCCGTAGATCGGAAGCTGAATACACTGGGTCGGTGGCGGTGTCGATGGGCGGGATCGGCAATAGCTCGGAATGACTCATCAGCGCATCATCGGCGGTTCCCCGCGCCGGCGCTAATCAGTTATCCACAGCGCAGTATCGCAAACGAATGTGCGGGTAGATCAGTGGTTTTGTCACCGATGATCGCCGAATTCCAGGCCAGCACCAGTTCACCGCTGATCGGCACACTTACCGCCTCGGTGTTGAGGTTGCAGGCAATTGCAAGCCTATTGCGGCGCATTATAATCCAGCGTTGGTCTTCGTCGTAGTCGACAGTGAGGTGCTCTAGCCAGGGGTCGGCCATATCGGCCTCGCTCTGTCGCAGGGCGATCAGATCGCGATACACGCAATGCAGGCGGGCGTGTTCGCCGAAGTCGACCTCATCCCAATTCAGTTTGGAGCGCTGAAATGTCTGCGGGTCCTGCGGATCGGGAATGTCGTCGGGATTCCAGCCGTGCTCGGCGAACTCGGCTTTACGCCCCTCGGCGGTGGCCCGGGCCAGCTCCGGTTCGGCATGCGAGCTGAAAAACTGGAACGGCGTCGACGCCCCCCATTCTTCGCCCATGAAAAGCATTGCGGTGTAGGGTGATCCGAGCGCAAGGGCGGCCTTGATCGCCAGCTGGCCGCCGGTCAGGTTCTGCGATGGGCGATCCCCGAGAGCCCGGTTGCCGACCTGATCGTGAGTGCACGTGTAGGCGAGCAATCTGGTAGCCGGGATGGTCGACGTGTCCAGCGGTCGCCCGTGACGACGCTTCCGGAACGACGAATAGGTCCCGGTGTGAAAGAAGCCGTGGCGCAGCGTCTCCGCGAGCGTGGCCAGTGAACCGAAGTCCGCATAATACCCCTGGCGCTCGCCGGACACTGCGGTGTGGATGGCGTGATGGACATCGTCGTCCCATTGCGCGGTTATCCCGTAGCCGTTGCGATCGCGCGGGGTGATCAGCCGTGGGTCGTTGAGGTCGCTTTCGGCGACCAGCGACAGCGGGCGACCGACTTGCCTTGACAGCCAGTCCGTTTCGGTGGCGAGCTCCTCGAGAATGTGGATGGCCGTGGTGTCCACCAGCGCGTGTACGGCGTCCAGCCGCAGGCCGTCGGCGTGGAAGTCGCGCATCCAGCGCAACGCACACCCGATGATGTAGCGCCGCACCTCGTCGGAGTTGGCGTTGGCGATGTTGATGCCTTCCCCCCACGGGTTACTCGCCGACGACAGGTAGGGGCCGAACCGCGGCAGATAATTCCCCGACGGGCCGAAGTGGTTGAACACCGCGTCGATCAGTACCCCCAAACCACCTGCGTGGCAGGCGTCCACGAACCGGACCAGGCCATCGGGGCCGCCGTAGGGTTCGTGCGCGCTGTACCACAGCACACCGTCGTATCCCCAGCCGTGGGTGCTGGCAAAGGAGTTCACCGGCATCAGCTCGACGAACTCGATCCCGAGATCTACCAGGTAGTCCAGCTTTTCGACGGCAGAGTCGAACGTGCCGGCGCCGGTAAACGTGCCGACGTGCAATTCGTAGATCACCGCGCCTTCGACCGACCGGCCACGCCAATCGCCGTCAGTCCATGCGGCCGCTGCGGCGTCCCACAACTGCGAACGGGCGTGCACCCCGTCGGGTTGACGCGGCGATCGCGGGTCGGGCAGCACGGCGGGGTCGTCGTCGAGCAGGTATCCGTAGCGGGCGTCCGGTGATGTCTCGACGGTCGCGTGCCACCAGCCGTCATCCGATCGCGTCATCGCGTGCAGTGCACCGTCGACGTCGAGCCGTACCGCCGCGGGTATGGGTGCCCAGACCCGGAATTCAGTCATGATCGCGCTCCAGCAGCACGACGGGCAGGTCCCCGAACAATTTGGCGGCCGACGTCGGTCCGCTTGCCATGGCGCCGGTCAGCGTGTCTGTCCAGGAGCCGTTGGGCACCGGCACCACGGTGTTACCCCAGCCCGTTTCGGCCAGCCGCACCGTCCAGCGGGTCACCGCGACCAGGATGTCGTCACCGCGGCGAAACGCCACAATATGATCGCTGGCCTGGCCGCTGGCGAGCACGGGAACGTATTCGCCGTGCAGGAAGCTGTCCGGACGGGAGCGTCGCAGCCGAAGCGCTGTGGTGACGACGCGGATTTTAGGATGTTGCAATGCTTTCAGGGCGGCTCTGCGAGCGGCATAGTCCACCGGGCGGCGGTTGTCCGGGTCGACCAGGCTGTCGTCCCACAGCTCGGTGCCCTGGTAGACGTCGGGTATGCCGGGCACGGTCAGCGCGAGTAGTTTCTGGCCCAGCGCGTCACTTGCGGCATGCGGGTTGAGTTGAGCGACAAGTTTGGTCAGCTGGCCGGCTACCGGCCCGTCGAGCACGGTATCCAGCCAATGGTGTACCGCGTCCTCGAAAGCGGCGTCCGGGTCATTCCAGCAGGTATGCCAGGCCGCTTCCCGGATGGCCTTCTCGGCGTAGCCGTGCAGCCTGTCGCGCAGCTGGGCGCTGACCTTGCCGCTCACCGGCCACACCCCGAAGATGTTCTGCCACAGCAACTGTCCGGTCGGGGGATCGGGGGAGGGGACCCGGGCCTCCCAGCGAGCGACGAACTCGGTCCACAGCGACGGCACCTGCGACAGCACGCCGATGCGGGCTCGCACGTCCTCACCACGTTTGGTGTCGTGGGTGGTCAGCGTCGTCATCGTCTGCGGCCACAATCGGGTGCGGGTGGCGGCGCGGTGATGGAACTCCGCGGCGCCGACACCAAACCGGTGCGGTTGGCCACCCACCTCGTTGAGTGACACCAGCCGAGCATCGCGATAGAACAAGCAGTCCTCGACGGCCTTGGCGGTCACCGCGCCGCAGAGTTGCTGCAGCCGGGTGGCCGGCTCGCCGCCGCGGGCCAGCGCCGCGGCGACCACCTGCAGAGCAGGTCCCAATTCTGGTGATGCCGCCTGGGTTTCGGCCAGCGCGGTGGGCATTATCGCGGCCAGGCCCGGGTAATCGCATCGGTAGACGCCAATATGGGTGAGCAGCGCGGCCACCGCCTCGGGCAGCAGCGGATGGTCGGCGCCGGCCGTCGCGACGATGGACCGTCGCAGCCTACCCAATTCACTGGCCAAAGTGTGGGTAGCCGTGCGGATCTTGAGCTCGGCCAACAGCTTCGGCATGTCGCGGTAGTCGATTCCGGCGGAGGAGACCAGCGCCGTCAGCGCCGGTTCGCCGGCCGGGTCGATGAAGACTCCGCCCACGTCGCGCAGCACGTCGTAGCCGGTTGTCCCGGCCACCGGCAGCGTGGGCTCCAGCGCCTCGTCGACGGCCAGGATCTTTTCGATCACGATCCAGGCGTCCGGGCCCAGTAAATCTCGCAGCCAGGCCAAATACCCGCAGGGGTCGGACAATCCGTCAGGGTGGTCGATACGCACGCCGTCGACGAGTCCCTCGGCGAACCAGCGGGCGACTTCGGTATGGCCGGCGTCGAACACCGCGCGATCTTCCTGACGCAAACCGGCCAGCGAGCTGATCGAGAAGAAACGCCGATAACCGCAGAGTCCGCGCCGCCACCCCACCAGCCGGTAGTGCTGGCGGTCGTGTACTTCTGGGCCGCTTCCGGCCCCGCTGCCCGGGGCGATGGGCAGCACCAGTTCGCCCAACCGCAGCAGGTCACCGTCGACTGTCAGGTCGGCCACATCGGCGTCGGAACCCAGCAGCGGCAGCACAATTCGGCCGTCCTCGTCAAGATCCCAGTCGATATCGAAGAACGCCGCATAGGCCGAAGATCGGCCGTGCCGTAAGACGTCCCACCACCACAGGTTCTGTTCGGGTTTGTCGATACCGACGTGATTGGGCACGATGTCGACGATCAGGCCCATGCCGCGCGCCCGGGCCGCCGCCGACAGCCGCGCCAGCCCGTCAGGACCCCCAAGCTCCGATGACACCGTCGTCGGGTCGGTGACGTCGTATCCATGGCTCGACCCACGGTCCGCAGTCATGATAGGCGACAGGTACAGATGCGACACGCCGAGGTCGTCGAGGTAGTCCAGCAGGTTCTCGGCGTCGGCAAAGGTGAACCCGACCCCGCTCAACGGACCACGCATCTGCAACCGGTAGCTAGACAGAACCGGTAAAGCCATGCGTCACAAGGTCTTACGAAGTACCAGTAGCGAACGGGAAGGTACCCAGATCGTCTCTTCGGCGTTCACCACCTGGTGAGCTTCACCGACCGGATCGTTGGTGTCCAGCACCGCGGTCCACTCTTGCGCATACTCGGCATGGGGCATCACGAACTCCATGGGTTGGTCGTGGGCGTCGAAGCACAATAGGAACGAGTCGTCGACCACCCGCTCACCGCGGGCGTTCGGTTCGGGAATGGCGTCGCCGTTGAGAAAGACCGCCACACACTTATGGAAGCTTTTGCCCCAATCCTCGTGTGTCATCTCCCTGCCGTCCGGGGTCAGCCAGGCGATATCGTGGACTTCTTCGCCACTTCGGATCGGCTCGCCCCCGAAGAACCGGCGCCGGCGAAACACCGGATGGTTCTTGCGCAGGGTGGTCGCCTTGCGCACAAAGGCCAACAAATCGGCATTCTTGTCGACCAATGACCAGTCCATCCAAGACAATTCGGAGTCCTGGCAGTAGACGTTGTTGTTGCCGTTTTGGGTGCGCCCGATCTCGTCGCCGTGCGCGATCATCGGCGTGCCCTGGCTGACCATCAGGGTGGCCCAGAAGTTGCGCATTTGGCGGGCGCGCAGCGCCACGATGTCGGGGTCGTCGGTGGGGCCTTCGACGCCACAGTTCCACGACCGGTTGTAGCTTTCTCCGTCGCGGTTGTCTTCGCCGTTGGCTTCGTTGTGTTTCTCGTTGTAGGACACCAGGTCGTTGAGCGTGAACCCGTCGTGGCAGGTGACGAAGTTGATGCTGGCGCCGGGGCGCCGACCGGTCGCCTCATACAGGTCCGACGACCCGGTGAGCCGGGAAGCGAACTCGCCGAGGGTCGCGGGTTCTCCCCGCCAGTAGCCACGCACAGTATCGCGGTACTTTCCATTCCACTCCGTCCACAAACCCGGGAAGTTGCCGACCTGGTAGCCACCTTCACCGACATCCCAGGGTTCGGCGATCAATTTGACCTGGCTGATCACCGGATCCTGCTGCACCAGATCGAAGAACGCGCTCAATCGGTCGACGTCGTGCAGCTCGCGGGCCAGTGTGGCGGCCAGGTCGAAGCGGAATCCATCGACGTGCATTTCGAGCACCCAGTAGCGCAGCGAGTCCATGATCAGCTGCAGCACGTGCGGGTGGCGGGCGTTGAGGCTGTTGCCGGTGCCCGTGTAGTCCCGGTAGAGCCGCAGGTCTCGGTCGACGAGCCGGTAGTACGCGGCGTTGTCAATGCCGCGGAAGTTGATCGTCGGACCGAGGTGATCGCCTTCGGCGGTGTGGTTGTACACGACGTCGAGGATGACTTCGATGCCGGCTTCGTGAAGGCTGCGCACCATGGATTTGAACTCAGAGACGCTGGCCTTGCGGTTGGCCGCGTACTGGTTGTGCGGGGCGAAGAACCCGAAGGTGTTGTAACCCCAGTAGTTGCGCAAGCCCAGGTCCAGCAGTCGCGAGTCGTGCATGAACTGGTGAACCGGCATCAGCTCGAGGGTGGTGACGTCGAGCGACTGGAGGTAGTCGATGATCACCGGGTGGGCCAGCCCGGCGTAGGTACCGCGCAGTTCTTCGGGGATGCCGGGATGGGTCTGCGTCATGCCCTTGACATGGGCCTCGTAGATGACCGTCTCGTGGTACGGCGTAAGCGGGGCCCGGTCGAACGCCCAGTCGAAGAAGGGGTTGATCACCACGTTGGTCATGGTGTGGCCCAGCGAGTCGACCATCGGGGGAGTTCCGGGGTCGGCGCCGTCGCCGTTCGGGTCGACGGCTTTCAGGTCGTAGGAGTACAGCGCCTGGGTGAAGTCGAAATCGCCGTGGAAAGCCTTCCCGTACGGGTCGAGCAGTAGCTTGCTCGGGTCGCAGCGGTAGCCAGCTGCCGGATCGAAGGGCCCGTAAACACGAAAACCGTAGCGCTGGCCCGGGGTGATGTTCGGTAGATAGGCATGCCAGACAAATCCGTCAACCTCGTCGAGGGAAATCCGCGACTCGCTGCCGTCGTCGTCGATAAGACATAACTCGACCTTCTTGGCGATCTCGGAGAACACCGAAAAGTTGGTGCCGGCGCCGTCATAGGAGGCCCCGAGCGGATACGCGGTCCCCGGCCAGACAGTGGCCAGTCTGGGCGCTTTCCTGTCGCCATCGACTGCGGCAGCGCCTGTTCTTGAGGCTGGATTGTTCGTCGGCATCACTTGACCTTAGCTGCGCTCGGAGCGCTCCATGCTCTCTACCACCAACCCGTGTTGGCGGCGATCTGGCGGCCCAATTCATTGGCCATGGTCCGCATGTAGGTGGGGGTCAGATGATGAGCGCCGTGGTAGATCAGCACATTTCCTTCGACCGGGCGGCAGATGTCGGTGCGGCATATCGCCTCTGACATATCGAGCGGCTTGAGCAGCGGGAACTGCGCGACGAAGTCGAGGGTCTGATTGTGGTCGGCCAACACGTCGGAGCGCTTGATCGCGCACGACTGCGCGTTGCCGCCCTTGGCCAGGCAGTCCGCAGGATCGAACGCTTGGCCGTTTTTGACCAGCCACGGGGTGTCCCGCATGCCGAGGATGGGAATGTTGTTGTCGGATAACGTTTGCCAGATCCCGATGTAGGTTGCCGGCATCACGTCGCCAGATTTGATGTTCCAAGGTCGAGTCGATGTGGTGAACACGTAGTCGGGACGGTCGGCGACCAGCTTGGCCATCGTCCGTTGCACCCACTCGCGGCACTGCGGGTACGGGGCGTTGTTGCCCATGATCAGCGGGACTTCCTCGGTGGACAACGGGCAGCCCATTTTGAGATATGTCACGACTTTGAAGTGGTGCAGATGGCCGAGCAGGTCCAGGGCGCTCAGCCACTGTTCTGCGTGCGACCCGCCTGCCAGTGCGATGGTCTGGGTGGCGGTCACATCGCCGTAGGTGCAGTTGACCACCGCCGGATTGACGAAGTCACTGATACAACCCTCCCTGGTCGACGCCGGGAGGTCTTGCTTGACCTCCAGGACTGTGGGCCGCATCGGCAGCGTTGGCACCCGCACGTGTGCGGTCAGGGCACGCGCGCCGGGATAGTCCTGCGGGTTGAGCACGCTGAGCTCCTTGCCCGCAGCACGCAAGACCGTGACGTGCTGACGCCAGGTGAATGAGGTTGCGGTCAGTGTGACGGCGAGCAGCACAATCGTCGACCCCAGCGCCATCGTCGGCCGGCGCAACCGCGTCGGCCAGGGGAGCGCCGGGACGGGCATCGCCGACCTGGCGCCGGCGGGTGTCCGGTACCGCAGCGGGTCCTCGACGAGCCGGGTGGTCAGGTAAGCCAGCAATCCCGATACCAGCAGCACCGCCGTGCCTTCGACGAAGTTGACGTGCCGGTGGCCGGTATAGGACAGCCAGAAGATGAGCAGCGGCCAGTGCCACAGGTACAGCGAGTACGCCATCGCACCCAGCGCCACCAGCGGCCCGGCCGCCAGCAACCGGTTAGGCAGCGGCATCCCGTCGTCGGTGCCGAGACGGCCCTGCCGGTTGGCTGCGGCAAGGATGATCAGCATGGTGGCCCCGACCGGGACCACTGCCCACGGGCCGGGGAACTCCTTGACGCCGTTGATCAGGGCCCCGCACGACAGGATCGCCGCCAGCGCGACAGTGGAGACGGCCGTGCGCACCCACGTCGGCCAGCGGATATGGGGCACCAGCGCACCGACCAGCGCGCCCAGCAGCAACTCCCACGCCCGCGCGAAGCTGTTGTAGTAGGCGGTCGCTTGGTTGTCCTGATGAGCAACGATCGCGTAGATGAATGACGCCACCGTCAGCGCGCCCAGCAGCACCACGAACACGGTCCGCAGGTGCGCGCCGAGCGGGCGCCGGAACAGGTAGGTGCACCCGGCCACCAGCAGCAGGAAGCCGATGTAGAACTGTCCCTGCACGGACATCGACCAGATGTGCTGCAAGGGGCTGACGGCTTCGCCCGCTCGCAGGTAATCGGACGCCGTGTTGGCCAGCTCCCAGTTCTGGTAATAGCCCAGGCTGGCCAGGCTCTGGTTGGCGAACGTCTCCCAGCGAGTCTGCGGTTGCACTCCGATGGTGAGCACCGCGCAACCGGCCAGGACCACCACCAGGGCAGGGACCAGACGGCGGACCAGCCGGATCACTTCCGCTACCGGCGAGAGCGAAGCAGCCGGGTTGAGCGCAGTGCGAAGCAGTTTTCCGCCGAAGAAGAACCCGGATAGTGCCAGAAACACGTCCACGCCGCCGGAAACCCGGCCGAACCAAACGTGGAACATGGCGACCAGCGCAATCGCGATACCGCGCAAGCCGTCGAGATCGTGACGATAGAAGCCTGTCGACCGCGTCGTCATCATCACCGGCTCCGGGTTGGTGCCGGCGGGAGGGGGCGGTAACACGGTCTGCATGGTTAACCGCTAATTTACCGAAAACCGCCACCTGCTCCCGAGCGCTCGCGTCCGCGGCGAGGCTGCTCAGCCGGCTCGCCGATCAATCAGCGCCGTCGGC
>DATJBA010000263.1:0-4153 GCA_035515675.1 Mycobacterium sp. | reverse complement strand
GATACCGCCCGACCCAGCCCCCGCCTGACCGCCCAGCCCGGTCCGTGCCACACACCCGCCGAATTCCACCGGCAGTCAATCCGTCACACCAACACAACACGGCGCGAGAATCGCACGTCAAGCTCGGGGCTGAATGTTTACTCCGCGACGACAACACCAAACTGCGCAAACGACTCGAATTAGCATTGGGCGACCTACGAGAACTGCAACAAAGCTTGCCTAACTACTCGCCGGCACGGTGACCCAACAGGACACCGCAAGAGTCCGGACGCGCTGCCTTGGTGGGAGGACCAATCCTTCGGCCCGAATGACTTCCCAGACGACCTTCTGCCCTGGTGGAAGGCGTGGGACACGGCGGCTACCTTATCGGGCCGCCCCGGCGGTTGCTGTACCGGTGTGGCTCAACCACGTCCGGTGAAGGTACCGAAACGCCGCACTCGGCAAGGTGTCGTGCGTACGTCCCGACGCCGGTCACCGCCGGCCGAGATATTGCTTTTGGCTTGAAGCGGAAGCCGTGAGCGCGATGCTAGTTTGCGGATATGGCTTCACGCATCTGCACTACGACGCTCAAGGCGACAGAGCGGCAAAACGAAGAGGCGGTCCAGCAGGAACCACGCAGTGATGCGGTGAGGCACAGGGCTCAGATGCTGCTCGGACTGACAAGCCCCGTCTCGGGGACGCTGGTGGAGCCGGCACGACAGCTAACTTCATTCTCGCCCGGCGCGACCGCCGGTGAGCACGAACGTGACGGATTCCGTTGGGAGGCTGAGATGACGGCGCTGGTCGCCGGCCAGATCCATCGCCTGATGCCTCCGGGCGGCGCGCACCTGGTCGTCGGCGAGGTGCCGGCCGCGCAGGGCATCGCCGACATCGTTGGCGTCCGGTTCGACACCGAAGCGCTTCGTAGGCGCCTGGACAGCGCCGTTGGCCCGGTAACATCGCCGTTGCGGGTGCGGGTCCTCCACCTCCTTCGTGAGGATCGCGCCGTGCGGACCTCGACCCTCGCTGCACGCCTCGGCACGAATGCTTCGGCCCTGACCCGATCCACACTTGGGCCCCTCGCCGAGCTGGGCCTAGTTCAATTGAGGGCGGACATGATTCGATCTACTGGCGCGTGGCGACCAGTGCCGGCGCATGTCACGGCGGTGGAACTGAAGCTGAGCAAGTGGCGGGATGCTCTACGTCAGGCGGACAACATCGCCATTAGCGCGGACCGTGCGTGGCTGGTGCTCGATGCCTCCAGATCCGCCGCCGCGGTGCGCGAGAGCGCCTTCATCGGGACCTTCGGCGTCGGCCTTGCGGTGGTCGGGTCCATGGGAGGGTCGAGGTCGTGCCTCATAGCAACGTCGACGTCGGTCCGGGCTCCCGCCACCGTGCCGCTGCCGGCGACGGGCTGCGGTTTGTTACTTGCTGCGTGCCTCCGCGTGGGTGAGAGTGGGTTGGGCGGGCAGGTCACGTCGTGCTGGTGGACCGCCGGGCGCGGTGGTGCCGCCATGATGGGCCTGCTCGTCTGTGGGGTGGCGGTGGCCGGCGACGGCTCGCGCCCAGCGGTCGGCGTCGAATGGCCGCTGGCTGCGCAGCATGGCGAACGCGAGCCGGTGCACGCGGTGGCCGACGGCGATCATGGCGACCAGCGGCGGCTTGCCGCGGGACAGCAGCCGGCGCCGGTAGGTGATGAAATCGAGGTGGGGCAGGCCGACGCCGCGGCCCAATTCGACGATGGCTCTGCGCAATTCGACCGATCCTTCGCGGCTGATGCCGGTGCGGGGTCGGGTGCAACGTGAAGCGCCCACCGCCGCTTCGACGTACATGCTCGACGAACCCTTGGTGACAAGGAAATCAGGTGTGTTGTTACTGCCGGGCAGTTCTGGGTGGACCTCGATGTCGTATCCCAGATGATCGAACAGAGTGAATACGTACAACTTCCACCATGCGGGAAGGTGCTGTCGCTCGTCGTCCTTCCTTAGGCGGCCGACCAGGCCGGGTTGTGCTCTTCAGGAAAAGCTACGTAGCAGGTTTCAAGTTCGTCTCGTACCCGATCCCAGAATGCGCCGGCGCGGCGATCCAGGAAGGCAAATGACGGCTCAAGACGGCGTCCCGGTCTGTTGTCAAACCGAGCCGATTCATCGAAAAGCTTCAGGCTTGCCACGGCGGGGTCTACCGTGTCAGCTAGTTGGCTGATTCGCTGCGGTGAGAGTTCGAGTAGTTCGCCGGCGTCACGCACAGGAATCCCTGCAGTGACGAGATCATTCACCAATGCTTCGGTTAGATCCAGGGCCTTTCTGGTTGCGCTGGCGGCGCGCTCGCGCATATCGATGAGGTCCAACGCAGTTTCTTGAACGTCGCCCAATCCAGGCACGTTGATGCTAGTGACGTGCACGGAAATGTCGTCCAGAGGTGTTCCGGTGGTTACCGCGATCCACTCACGGCCCATCAATTCGGCTTCGGATAGGCGTCGCGCCTGGGTTAGACCGTCGAGCTCGGGTATGTGAACCATCCACCAGCGGCCGTCGCGTTCGATTTCGATCTTGTATTCGTGCTTCATTTCCCCTCCTTGGCCAGTTGTTCGGCCTCTGCGATGCGTGAAAGCTACCCCAAGTGCCTCGTATCCGCGAGTGCTCTGGTCGGGCTACGAGCCAGATCGATACGCGCTCGTGGTTGGCCTGACATAACAAAGGTTGCCGCCGTGTTCTGGTGCCTGCCAGCCACGTTGGCGCTCAGCGGTGATGCTTTCCGTGGCCGGGCGGGTTCTCTTCGATCCATTCCTCAGTGGTGTCGAACGGCTGCGCCCAACCCTTCAAGATGGCCGCGATGTCGGCGACGCCTTTCAGGCCTTCGGCGGCATCGACGGTAAGCGCAACCACGCTACCGGCTTCGGCGTAGAGGCTGTATCCGTTAACCATGTAGAACATCGCCGTTGCCGTCCAGGCTGTGCGTTTGTTGCCTGTGACAAACGGGTGGTTACGGGCCAACCCATGCAACAATGCCGCTGCCTTTTCATGGATAGTGGGAAATGCGTCCTCGCCGAATGCACTGGCCTGTGGGCGAATAACGGCTGAATCGAGCAGGCCGAAGTCCCGCAGTTGGTCGGGTCCGCAGAACCGTTCGTTGATCATCACCACATCGTCGGAGGTCATGTAAATCATCAATTCACATGTCCTCTAACTTCTTTAGCGCGATGCTGTGGTCCTGCACGACCTGATCAAAAGCGGCCTTCATCATGTCGGCTCGACCGTGAACCTTGAGGTAATCGATGAGCGCGCGCTTGATCACTTCGTTGGCCGATGTGTCGGTCACGAAGGCGTAGTTCTTCACCGCGTCAGCCAGCTCAGCGGGCAGGCGAACCGTCAACCCTGTGGTGCGCGGCGATTCCTGGTTGTTGGTTGGTGCCATGACACTATAATGGCATAGTCTCGGCGGGCCCCGCTACAGCCGACGCGGCAGGGGCATGCCCAGCTGCTACCCCGTCCAAGCGCAAGCGCGACGAGTTCGTCGGCTGCTCCCTGAAGGGCAAGCCCGGGCTCCGACGACGGCCTTGTCAACTTGTTTGAGGTGCAATGGGAATAGCGCGCTGGGAGGTTCGGCTGTGGTCGAGGTGCGAGGTTCAGGCGGCTTCCGACGACCTGGTGATGTCGTTCCAGGTGGCCAATCGGTCGGCCATCTCGGTGCGATAGTCAACGGCGGTGAGCCGATGGCGGCGGGGCCGGACATGCGGGGAGATCACGCTGAACACCGCCAGGAACCGTTTGGCTGCGCCGGGGGTGCGGAAGCGTTTCATGGCGCGTTCGCGTTGCCGGGTCGGCTGGTGCGAGTTTTCCGCCCGGTTGAAATACTTCGACTGGCGGTGCTCGACCGACGGCGTCACCGCCCGATGCGCCACCTGATAGCTTGGGAGCTTGTCGGTGACCAGCACCCGAGGTACCCGGCATTGCTTGGTCAGCAGCTTACGGAAGAACCGTTTGGCGGCCTTGGCATCCCGGCGAGGTTGGACCAGGATGTCGAGGACGTTGCCGTCCTGGTCGACGGCCCGCCACAGGTAGTGACGACGGCCGGTGATCGTCAAGAACACCTCGTCGAGGTGCCACTTGTCGCCGGGTCGGGGTTGGCGGCGGCGCAGGCCGGCCGCGTAGACGGGTCCGAACTTGGCGCACCA
>DATJBA010000262.1:0-3197 GCA_035515675.1 Mycobacterium sp. | reverse complement strand
ACCGGAAAGAATGTGGAAGCGAGACAAGAAGGCCTCGGGGTCACCACCGAGCTCTCGGACGAGCTTGGGGTAGCCCCACATGGCTGCGGCGCGGATCAGGCTGCCCATTCGATCAACTCTCTGTCGGGAAATGATAAAAATGTGTCGGGAATTGTCAAGACTGCCCGTGTCGTCGGCGGCCATGCTCTGGCCACCGCTGCACGCCACCTCGTCAGCCACGACCACAGCGGAGTGACCGGCCCACTCAACGTGTCACCTCAGCGCAGCCCGCGACACATGACCGCGGCCTGGCTGGCAGCGGTGCAGGCATGCGGATTTCCCGCCGCGCAACCGAATTCCCCTGAGCCGGAAGGCTTTTGCGAAACCCTCGTCACGCAGCGCCGGGGCGCGAGGTGGAGTACCGCCGACGCCTATCTCAAGCCGGCGATGCGCCGCAAAAACCTGAGCGTGCTCACCGAGGCCACGGCGACCCGAGTCATCATCGACGGCACACGGGCGGTCGGTGTGGAATTCGACCAGGCCGGCCAGCACGGCGTCGCCCGCGCCCGCCGCGAAGTGGTGCTCTGCGGTGGCGCCGTCAACAGCCCGCAACTGCTGATGCTCTCCGGCATCGGGGATCGCGACCACCTCGGCGACCACGGCATCGACACCGTCTACCACGCCCCCGAGGTGGGGCGGAACCTGCTCGACCACCTCGCCACACCGCTGGGCCTCGACGTCGAAGACGACAGTCTATTCGCGGCCGAGAAGCCGAAACAGCTGATCAACTACCTGCTGCAGCGCCGCGGCATGCTCACCTCCAACGTCGGTGAGGCCTACGGGTTTGTCCGCAGCCGACCCGAGCTGGACCTGCCCGACCTCGAGCTGGTCTTCGCTCCCGCACCGTTTTACGATCAGGGGCTGCTTCCTGAGCCGCCGGGGCACGGCGTGGTGTTCGGGCCGATCCTGCTCAAACCGGAAAGCCGCGGCCTGATCACGCTGCGGTCCGCCAACCCGCACGCCAAGCCGATCATCGACCCGCGCTACCTGTCCGATCCCGGCGGCGTCGACCGCGCCGCGATCATGTCGGGCCTGCGGATATGCGCCCGGATCGCCCAGGCCCCCGCGCTGAAAGGTCTACTCGGCGGTATCGCACGACCACGCGGCGCCACGGCGCTGGACGACGCCACCCTCGAGGAGGCCCTCAACACCTGCTCGCACACCTTTTATCACCCGGTCGGCACCTGCCGGATGGGCAGCGACGACTCAAGTGTGGTCGATCCGCAGCTGCGAGTCCGCGGGGTCGACGGCCTTCGGGTCGCCGACGCGTCGGTGATGCCCAGCATCATCCGAGGACACACCCAGGCGCCGTCGGTGCTTATCGGGGAGAAGGCCGCCGACCTGATCCGCGGCTGACGGCTGGCACCGAATCCGCAGCAGGTAGGAGTTGTCACCACGTGATCACAATAAATCTGGTCCGGGGCACATCGTGGCGATGAGGACATTTCTGCCCGGGTGGCGAGTCGAACTGCCCACCGATTTCATTGAGGTGACCGGGTTTGACCCACTACCGCTGAGGGTGCAGATCAATCGGTTTATCTTCTCAGAACAGCCCCGCGGTTATGTCCGTGAAGCTCACCTGAAGTTGAACGACATTGTAGTGGCACGTGATTCACGCGGTAGAGGCCTCGGGACCCGGATGGTCGCCGCAGTATGCCAATACGCTGACGTGCAAGGCCTCGCAGTGTGGCTGGCGGTTCGTGGTGAGGGCCCTGATGAAGAGGCAAATACTCGCCGATTGATCGCCTGGTATCAGCGTTTCGGGTTCAGCGAGTTGACCAAGGTGGACCAGAAGCGGTACGGCATCTACGAGATGCTCCCAGCGTTGGTCCGCCACGCCGAACGTCATGACGGCTGGTAGTCCGGTGAAGGTATCCGGTTCAGGAGTCGGTGCCGCGGATGGAGATCGGTACGAGCACCGCGCCCGGGGCGCTGGGCATGCCATTGGTCAATGGTTTCAGGGAAGCCATCCGCGGTAGCGGCCGATGAGGCTGTCAGCTTACTTCGATCGTGCCAGCGTCTCCAAGGTGCCTGAATGCCGTGCTTGAGAAGCTGAAGGACCTAAAGAATCTCGGAGAGCGTGTATCGCGCACGATCATCAGCTCCGCCATTGGCAACAGTCCCGTTGTCACATCCGAGGGGATCATCGCCCGATGAGCGCGACAAGCCGCCAGGCGCGCCGCAGCGACGCAGATCCGTGATGTGGGTGCGTACTGCCACCATGCTCAGCGAGCTCGCCGCGGTCACACCCGAGCAGATCAACGCACTGGGGCTCGACATCCCTGAACGACCTCACGCAAGTGAGCGTCCCACTGTGGCGGTCATCGCCGAAGGCGAAATATCACTGGGCAGATCAGCGCTCAGCGTGTCAGCACCTACCGGGCAACCGCCATCGGCAGCAGCCGAACAACAGAACACCGGCCCCAGTGTCTGACCATGTACCAGCCCTCGGCTCGCCGTGGCGGCCGCGTCGGTGTGCTCGGGTTGCGCCGACAGCATCACGATCTCTGCGCAGGCCGACGCGTTCATCTCAGTCGCCGCCGAACTCGTCCGCGCCCAGCGGTGGTTGGAGGTTGGGCGACACGGCGCAGCCGACCGGTCGTGGTCATGGCTACAGTTCGCCCGGTGGAAAGCCCGCCAACCGCTGCTGGGTGCACAGCGCTCTCTGGGGCAGGAGCCCGTCGGACGGTGCTCCGAGCGTGTACCTCCGCGAGGCGCCTTACGGAGAATCGACGACGCCAATCCACCGGGGCGGTCGAGGCCGGTGAACGGGACCACTTCAGGTGAGCCGCTGTGCTGGTCAACGCGCAGGAAACGGAACATGACGCCCTCGGCGCGCCAACAACGTTCCGATGAATCCGATGCAAAAGCGCACGAGATACCCTGCCGCCGAACCGAAGTCGTGGTGCAGCCACCCATCGGCCCGGGCACCCGGTATTGCGCCTTTGCTCACCGCGCCTACCCAGAAGCCGCGCCGGCTTGGATACCGAGGTTGACTTGGTTGATGGCTTGTTGGACTAGCGAAGCTAACACCGGCGAAGCCGGATTTTTGAGTCAAGTTTGACGTCTTGGGTCAGGTTGTTGGTGTTAGGCGGCGATTAGTGTTGTGCGGCTGAGGTTTTCGAGAGCAGCGTTGTAGGCGCGAGAAGCTTGCTGCA
>DATJBA010000261.1:0-10625 GCA_035515675.1 Mycobacterium sp. | reverse complement strand
GAGAGGAACCGTGGCGGAGTTCGAGAGCATATGGAGCGATCTCCAGGGTGTCGCGTTTGAGCAGGGCTATCTCGACGCAGGCGGAGTGCGGACTCGCTATCTGGCTGCCGGCGATACTGGCAAGCCGGTGTTGGTGTTCTTGCACGGATCCGGTGGCCACGCCGAGGCCTACGTCCGCAACCTGGCGGCGCACGCGGAGCATTTCTGGACCTGGGCGATCGACATGCTGGGCCACGGCTGCACCGACAAGCCGGGCCACCCGCTGGAAATCAGCCACTACGTCGAGCATCTGATGGCGATGCTGCGCACCATCGGTGTCGACCGTGCCTGCCTGAGCGGCGAATCGCTCGGGGGCTGGGTGGCCGCCCGCGCCGCCGTCGACCATCCGGACGTGGTCGACCGGCTGGTCCTCAATACCGCCGGCGGCTCCCAGGCCGATCCCGTGGTGATGCAGCGGATCATCACGCTGTCCATGGCGGCCGCCGAGAACCCGACGTGGGAGACCGTTCAAGCGCGGATCAAATGGTTGATGGCCGACAAGTCCAAGGACTACGACGACCTGGTCGCCAGCCGCCAACGGATATATCGCCAACCGGGATTCGTCGCTGCCATGCGCGACATTATGGCGCTGCAGGAACCCGAGATTCGCGCGCGTAATATACTGGGCCCGGCCGAATACGGGGCGATCACCGCGCCGACGCTGGTGCTGTGGACAAGCGACGACCCGACCGCCGATGTGACCGAGGGCCGCCGCATCGCGTCGATGATCCCCGATGCGCGATTCGAACTGATGCCCGGCTGTGGCCATTGGCCGCAGTACGAGGACCCCAAGACTTTTAACCGCCTGCACCTCGATTTCCTGCTGGGGCGCTGATGGGGGAAGCCCGGCGCGAAACAGATGTCGACGTTGTCGTGGTCGGCGCCGGTCCGGTCGGGTTGACGTTGGCCAACATCCTTGGCCTGCAAGGTGTCCGCACGCTGGTGGTGGAGGAACGGGACACCCTCATCGACTACCCGCGCGGGGTCGGGCTGGACGACGAGGCGTTGCGCACCTTCCAGTCGATCGGCCTGGTCGACCGTATCCTGCCGCACACCGTGCCCAACCAGATTCTGCGTTTCGTCGATGCCAAGCGCCGAGTGCTTGCCGAAATGGCCCCGCCCGACGCGCGTTTCGGCTGGCCGAAGCGTAACGGGTTCGTGCAGCCGCTCGTCGATGCTGAATTGCTCGCTGGTCTGGACAGATTCGAGCATGTCGAAGTGTGGTGGAACCGCCCGATGACGGCGTGCCAGCAAAGCGCCGATGCGGTGACCGTCGAGCTCGGCGGCGACGGAGACACCTCCAGTGTGCGGGCGCGTTACGTCGTCGGCTGCGACGGTGGCCGCAGCATGACCCGCCGCATGATGGGTGTGTCCTTCGACGGGACGACATCGTCGACGCGGTGGCTGGTCGTCGACGTCGCCAACGATCCACTGGGCCACCCGAATAGCGAGGTCGGTGCCGACCCCGAACGGCCGTATGCCTCGATCTCGATCGCGCACGGGATTCGCCGGTTCGAGTTCATGATTCACGCCGACGAGACTGACGAACAGGCAGAAGATCCGGCGTTTCTGACGCAGATGCTGGCGCGGCTGGTTCCGCACCCTGAACGGGTCGACATGATCCGGCACCGGGTCTACACCCATCACTCGCGCATCGCCGGCGCGTTCCGTAGCGGGCGGCTGCTGCTGGCCGGAGACGCTGCGCACCTGATGCCGGTGTGGCAGGGGCAGGGCTATAACAGCGGCATCCGGGATGCGGCCAATCTGGGGTGGAAGCTCGCGGCGGTGGTGAGCGGCCGGGCCGACGACAAGTTGCTGGATAGCTATGACATGGAGCGCCGCAAGCACGCGCGGGCGATGATCGACCTTTCCACCATGGTGGGTCGCGTCATCTCGCCGACCAACCGTCGGGTGGCCGGCGCGCGAGA
The DNA here is from genome assembly GCA_035515675.1 of Mycobacterium sp. GTDB lineage: Bacteria > Actinomycetota > Actinomycetes > Mycobacteriales > Mycobacteriaceae > Mycobacterium. The sequence goes on along the minus strand of DATJBA010000261.1, from coordinate 8,658 downwards.
CCTCCTCGTGCGGTCGGCGTCAATTGTGCCTTCGCTCAAGCGGTATGTGCTGGAGATGCGGTTCAAGCCGATGCCGCGCTACGAGCACGGGGCCGTCGTGCGCACGGTGCTTCCCAAGAAGCCTCGCCGTACCGAATCACCGGTCGGCACCCTGTTCATCCAGCCTCGGGTCGATACCCGGAGCCAGCACGATGTCCTGTTGGACGACGTGCTGGGCGATTGGTTCGCCGTGCTGTGCTGGAACAACAACTTGCGCAGAATTCTCGGCGATGCGGCGTTCGCGGCCTGGAAAGCCGTGGGCGCTCGCTTTGTTGCGGTGCGGCCCTTGACTCAGCTGCACTGGACCGGGCACGACGATCCCGACGTCGTGGTCGTCGGCGATCGCGGCGGTGGCCTCAAATCCTGGTTCGACACCCATCAGGAATCGGTGTTGTTCCTGCGCCCCGACCGCTGCATCGCGGGTGCCTGCATCGCTCAGCACGCGCCCGAGCTGAGCGCCTCGCTTTTGGACACCCTCACCCTCAGGCCGGGAGGGGGTGATTTCCAAAATGACACTGGCACTGTGCTGTATGTCGCACAGCCCGCTCCTGAATCTTCCGGGGCCGTCGCAGGACCTGCTTGACGACATCGAAGGCGCCATCGTGCAGGCACGAGAAATCGTCGAAGATTACGACCCCGAACTCGTCGTCATCTTTTCTCCGGATCACTACAACGGATTCTTCTACAAGGTGATGCCGCCATTCTGTATCGGTACGCGCGCCAACGGGGTTGGCGACTACGGGACCCACTCCGGCCCGCTCAACGTTCCCGAGGACCTGGCGGCCGAATGCGCAAAAGCCGTACTCGGCGCGGGCGTCGACGTCGCAATATCGGCCAGCATGGACGTGGACCACGGCACCGTCCAGCCGCTGGAGAAGCTCTTCGGGGACGCCACCTCGCGCCCGGTGATACCGATCTTCGTCAACGCGATCGCTGTGCCGCTGGGGCCGCTGCATCGCTGCCGGGCACTGGGTACCGCGGTCGGCACCTATCTGGCCACCCTGGACAAGCGGGTCCTGGTGATCGGATCCGGCGGGCTATCGCACAGTCCTCCGGTGCCGACATTGGCGACCGCGCCTCCGCCGGTGCGGGAACGGATCGTGCACGGCCAGCCGATGACATCCGAGCAACGGCAAGCCCGGCAGGCGGCCGTGATCGACGCGGCCAAAAGGTTCGCCGGCGGCGAGAGTGAACTGCAACCCCTCAACCCGGCGTGGGACCACCGATTCCTGCAGATCATCGACGGTGGACGGCTCGCCGAGCTCGATCAGTGGTCTAACTCGTTCATAGTCTACGAGGGCGGCGGCTCCGCACACGAAATCAGAACGTGGGTCGCGGCATTCGCGGCACTGCAAACCGCGGGGCCGTACCGGACCACCATGCGCTACTACAAACCGGCCCCCGACCTGATCGCCGCCTTCGCCATCAGAACGGCGGTGCCGAAATGACCACAGCGTTGAACGGCTTCGATCACGTTGTCGACGTGCTCATCGTCGGATCCGGCGGCGGAGGCATGACAGCCGCCCTGACCGCAGACGCATCCGGGCTGGATGCGTTGGTGGTGGAAAAGTCGTCCTATTTCGGCGGTTCCACCGCCCTTTCAGGTGGCGGCATCTGGGTGCCCGGGGCACCCGCCCAACGCAGGGCGGGCTACACCCCCTCACCCGAAGGTGTCATCGAATACTTACAGAAGATCACCGACGGCTTGGTCAGCGAAGCGCGAATACGGCAGTACGTCGAGTCCGCGCCGCAGATGCTCGAGTTCTTCGAAAAGCTCTCCGGATGGTTCGAGTTCGTCTGGAAGCCAGGCTATGCCGATTACTATCCGGAATTGCCCGGCGGTTCCGAGCTCGGCAGCACCATCAATGTGCCGCCCATCGATCTGCGAAAGCTGGGCGTCGACGAGCAGAAGCTGCTCAAGCCGTTGGCGCTTGCCCCCAAGGGAATCTGGCTGGGTCCCAAGGAGCTGCGATCGTTCTACCGGATCAGGCAGTCGTGGGCCGGCAAAGGTGTGTTGCTGAAGCTGATTTCGCGGATGGTCAGGGCGCGAGTGTTCGGCGAGCGGATAGCGGCGATCGGACAGTCGCTGGCGGCTCGGCTCAGGCTGGCAATGAGGGAACGCGGTATCCCGCTGTGGCTGGACTCGCCGATGACGGAGTTGCTCACCGCCGCCGACGGATCGGTGACCGGTGCGTTGGTGGAGCGAGACGGCAGGAAGCAGCGGGTCGCCGCGCGTCTCGGGGTCATCCTGGCTTCCGGGGGCTTCGACCACGACCTTGCCTGGCGCAAAGAGCAGCTACCCGTCTTGGAGAGTGCCGGGGCCCAGGACTGGAGCTTCGGCAACCCCGTCGCGATGGGCGACGGTATCCGCGCGGGCCAAAAATTAGGTGCCGCAACCGAATTGCTTGATGAGGCCTGGTGGTTCCCGGCAATCCAATGGCCGGACGGCCGAATGCAATTCATGCTCAACGAACGGATGATGCCAGCGCAGTTCATTGTCAATGGCGAAGGGAAGCGCTTTATCAACGAGGCGGCGCCGTATATGGACTTCGGTCACGCCATGATCGACGGCCAGAAATCCGGGGTCACCCACATCCCGTGCTGGCTCATCACCGATCACCGGTCTTGGAATCGTTACGTCATCGCCGGCCACCTGCCGATGCCCAAAATCCCCGGAGCACCGGTGCCCACCGGACGTAAGGTCCCGTCGGCCTGGCTGGAATCCGGCGTGGTCAAAGCGGCGATGAACTGGGACGAAATGGCGACCAAGATCGACGTACCGGCCCGCCAACTGTCCGAAACCGCCAGCCGCTTCAACGAACTCGCACGCAAGGGTCACGACGACGATTTCAACCGCGGCGACAGCGTGTACGACAACTACTACGGCGATCCGACCTTGCCCAACCCCAACCTGTATCCGCTGGGCGATCCGCCGTACTACGCGTTCCGCATCGTTCTCGGGGACCTCGGCACGTCAGGTGGCCTGCGTACCGACGAATACGCCCGAGTGCTGCGTCCTGACGACACCGTCGTGCCGGGACTGTACGCGGTGGGCAACACCGCCGCGCCGGTCATGGGCCGCAGCTATGCCGGCGCCGGCGCGACCATCGGCCCGGCTATGACGTTCGGCTTTGTCGCAGCTAAACACGTTGCCAAGCAAGCGTTTAACGCTCATAGGAGGTAGCAATGAAAATCTCACTGTTCTACGAATTCGCCCTGCCGCGTCCGTGGGCGCCCGACGACGAACGGATCCTGCTGCAAGACTGCCTGGACGAGGTCGAGGCCGCCGACAAGGCCGGATTCTCCACCGTCTGGCTCACCGAGCATCACTTCCTCGAGGAATACTGTCATTCCACAGCGCCGGAAATATTCTTGGCCGCCGCCAGCCAGCGGACCAAGAACATCCGGCTGGGATTCGGCATCATGCACCTGCCGCCCGCGGTCAACCACCCCGCCCGGGTGGCCGAACGCATCGCCACCCTCGACCTCCTCTCCAACGGGCGGGTCGAGTTCGGCACCGGAGAATCCTCCTCCGTCGGTGAACTCGGCGGGTTCAACATCGATCCCGCCGACAAGCGCGCACAGTGGGAAGAGGCCCTCGAGGTCGCGATCCGGTGCATGATCGAGGAGCCGTTCACGGGATTCAAAGGCGAGCACATCCAGATGCCGGCCCGCAACGTCATTCCCAAGCCGATGCAAAAACCGCATCCACCGGTTTGGGTCGCCTGCACGCGCCCGGCCACCGTCCAGATGGCCGCTCAAAAGTGCATCGGTGCATTGAGTTTCGCCTATACAGGTCCCGGACCGCTGACCGAACGGGTCAACGGCTACTACAAAGAGTTCGAGGAGAACGGCGCCCCCGTCACACCGCAGATCAACCCCAACATCCTGGCCATCGGTGGTGACCTGTCGATGATGGTGGCGCGGACCGACCAGCAGGCACTCGAGCGCCTCGGGAAGGGCGGCGGATTCTTCTCGTTCGGAATCATGCACTACTACATGACAGGTGTGCACACCCCCGGGCGGACCGGAGTGTGGAAACGGTATCTGGAAGAGGTGGGGAAGGACCCGACGCTGGCCTACGGTCCCGGACGCGGCGCGATCGGATCTCCGCCCACCGTGCGGGAATTCCTGCGCGGCTACGAGGAGAGTGGCGTCGACGAAATCATCCTGCTGCTCAACCCGCGCAGCCACGAGGGAACCATGGAATCCATCGAGATCATGGGCAAGGAGATCCTGCCCGAGTTCATCGAACGCGACGACAAGGCAGTGGCCGACAAAGCTACGCGGCTCGCACCCGTCATCGAGAAGATCGCGGCGCGGCGGCCGGAATCGACCGTACCGCAATTCGATGAAAACTACTCCTTCGGCGGCCTGCCCACCGGCCGTGGCGGTAAGTTCACCGCCAGTGAGATCCCCGAGGCCATGGCGGAGATCAACGAGGGCCGCGTCCAGGCGGCGCGGCGCGCAAAGGAGCAGCGTCAGTGATATCGGAAGACTTCTGAATTCGGGAAGAGCCTTGGGAGAGATCGACGAGCTGTGGCGCTACGACGGCCGCCGTGCGGTGGTGACCGGATATGCGTCGGGCATCGGCGAACACGTGGCGCGGCAGCTCAGCGAACTCGGGGCCGACGTCGTCGGACTGGACAAACGCCGACCGGCGTTCGAGATCAACGAGTTTCACGAGGTCGACCTCGCCGATCCGGCGTCGATCGATCGCGCGGTAGCCTCCATCGACGGGCCGGTCGATGCGCTGTTCAATGTCGCCGGTGTCTCTTCGGGGATCGGCGACCCGCCGCTCGTCGTCACCGTCAACTTCCTCGGGCTGCGGCATGTCACGGAGGCGCTGATCCCGAAGATGGCCGCCGGGTCGTCCATCGTCAGCGTGTCCTCGCTCGCGGCGGCCGCTTACCGCGAACACCTGCGGGAGGTGGCGCCGCTGCTGAATACCGCGACGATGCAAGAGGGTATCGACTGGTGCCGTGACCATCCCGATGAGCTGGCCGGCGGGTATCAATTGTCCAAGGAAGCGATCATCCTCTACACCATGCGAATGGCCACGCTCCTGGGCACCCGGGGTATCCGGATCAACTGCACCGGCCCCGGCGTCACCGAAACGCCCATCCTTGATCAGCTGCGGACCGCGTACGGGCAGGGCTACCTCGACGACATACCCAAGCCGTTGGGGCGCGTTGCTAGCCCCGCTGAACAGGCCTCGGTCCTGCTCTTTTTGAATAGCCGTGCAGCCAGCTACATCTCGGGGCAAGTCGTATGGGTCGACGGTGGAAACGTCGGCGCCGCAATCGCCCACGAACTCGAGGAAGGACGCGCTCCGTGGCCAGCGTGACTGACTTTCGCCGAGTCGCCCGCGACGTCTCCAACTGGGGACGGTGGGGAGCTGCCGACGAGCTGGGCACGCTGAATTTCATCACCGCGGACAAGGTTGCCCAAGCTGCAAGCCTGGTCCGGCACGGAAAGGTGTTTCCGCTCGGCGTGGACTTCGGCTCGTCAGGCCCGCAGGGCGCCTTCGAGTTCCGACACAACCCGGTGCACATCATGACAGTGGACGGTGGCGACGTGAACACGCTGGCGCGGTACGGGCCCGGGTGGGCACGTAACCCGGGAGCGCAACAGATGGGCGGCTACCTCGTCGACAATCTGTTCCGCTTCAACGACGACATGATCATCATGCCGCTGCAGGCGGCCACCCAGTGGGATGCGCTGTCCCACGTCTACTACGACGACCAGCTCTACAACGGCTTCTCGGCGGGTTCGGTGACCAGTCTGGGGGCCTACCACTGCGGCATCGAGAAGGTCGACGTCAAGGGCATCACCTCGCGCGGCGTGCTGCTGGACCTTGTTCGCCATCGTGGCGCGGAGGTCTTCCTCGAACACGGAAAACCGATCACCCCCGAAGAATTGGATGACGTCGTTCGCGCGCAGGGGGTGACGATCGGGCGGGGCGACATCGTGCTGATCCGAACCGGCTGGTGGGCAAGGTTTCTGATGACCGGTAACAAAACCGAACCGTATTCCGGGCTGGACTGGCGATGCGCGTTGTGGCTGCACGATCACGAGATCGCGGCGGTCGCCTCCGACAACCTGCAAGTCGAAGATCCGGTATCCGGGGTCGAGGGCGTGTTTTTGCCCTTCCACCTGCTTTGCCTACGTGACATGGGACTGATGCTCGGTGAGTACTGGGACCTGACCGCGCTGGCGGCCGATTGCGCCGCCGACGGCGTCTACGAGTTCCAGCTCATCGCGCCACCGCTGAGATTTGTTGGCGCCGTGGGCTCCCCGGTGAACCCGATCGCGATCAAGTAGGAAAGGCGGCCGGTGGAGATTCATCGCAAGACCACGTTGGTCGACGGCCTGATCACCAGCTATCTGGAGGCAGGCGAAGGCGACCCGGTGGTGCTGTTGCACGGTGGCGAGTTCGGTGGCAGCGCCGAACTTGGCTGGGAACGCAACATCGCCGCGCTGGCCGCGCGCTACCGCGTGCTGGCACCGGACCAGCTGGGATTCGGGCAGTCGGCGAAGGTCATCGATTTCGTCGACGGTCGTGGGATGCGGATTCGGCATGTGGCGCGCTTTTGTGAGGTGCTGGGCATCGACTCGGCGCACTTCGTCGGCAACTCGATGGGCGCCATCAACCTGCTCACCGATGCCACATCTGATAAGCGGCTGCTGCCAATCCGCACCTTGGTAATCATCTGCGGGGGCGGGGAGATCCAGCGCAACCGGCATTTCGATGCGCTGCAGCAGTACGACGCGACCCTGCCGGCGATGCGGCGCATCGTCGAGGCGCTGTTCTACGACCCCGGCTATCCAGCCGACGAAGACTATGTGCGGCGCCGCTACGAGTCCAGCATCGCGCCCGGCGCTTGGGAGGCGGTGGCCGCGGTTCGATTTCGTCGCCCCGATGCGGCACCGTCTTCCACTCCATCAAGTACGCGAGCGTACGAGCGCATCGGTGTGCCGACGCTGGTCGTCGAAGGGGGAGACGACAAACTGCTTCCGCCCGGCTGGGCCGCTAAGATCGCGAAGCAGATCGAGGGCGCCGGCTCGGTGGTGGTCGGCAAGGCCGGCCACTGCCCGCAGATCGAGCAGTCGCCGGCGGTCAACGAGTTGTTGCTGGACTTTTTCGCCACAGCTTGGGCTCAGAAGATGTAGTCCAGCCGGGTCTCCATCCCCGCGACTTGATGGTAGGTGTTGTGGCAGTGCAACTGCCACAAGCCGGGGTTGTCGGCGACCAGTACGGCGAGGATTTTCTGCTTGGGCAGCACGATAACGGTGTCCTTGCGGGCGCCGGGACCGCCGTCGTCCTTGAGTAGCTGAAAAGTGTGGCCGTGTAGGTGAATTGGGTGATACATCATCGTGGTGTTATCAAATGTGATGGTGGGTCGTTGGCCCTGGCGCACATGTAACGGATTGGTCTTGCTGTAGGGCTCGCCGTTGATCATCCAGTTGTATTGCATCATGTTGCCACCCAGGACGACCGGGAGGTTGAGGTTGGGCTCGGGTCGACCCACGTTGACGGGCGTTGTGGCGGTGAACATCTGGATGGTGCCCACCCGTTTGGCGAGTTCGGCCGGTTGGAATTGCGGGTCTGGTGGGCTGCCGGCACCCGTGGCCAGCAGCGCGCGTGCCAGGGCGTTCTTTCCTTCCGCGAGGGCAACCAGCGGGAAGACGCCGTCGCCGGCGGTCACAATGACGTCGTAGCGTTCGGCCATGCCGATGAGCAGGGCGTCGACCTGGGTGGGTACCACGGGGTAGCCATCGGTATGGGTGACTGTCATCGAATGGCCGGCCAGGGCGACCCGGAATGCGGTGTCGGAGCCGGTATTGATGAAACGGATCCTGATCTGTTGGCCCGGTTTCGCGGTGAAGGTCGTGGGGGCCGCCGGAATTCGGCCGTTGATCAGATAGTACGGGTAGGTGATGTCGCCGGCGTCGCCGCCGAGCAGGTCGCTTGTGCCGAGGCTACCGCCCGCTACTCCTGGGGTTGGGGTTGCCGACGTTGCCGGGCTTGTCGAGCTTGTCGTTGTCGGGGTCGTCCCCGTCGTCGTCGCCGGCATGCCCGGCATGCTGGGCTTGTTGGGATGGCTGAGTTCGGCGTAGAGCTGCTGAGGGGTTTTTCCGACGCCGTCGGTCCAATCGTCAAGGACGACAATCCATTCAGCATCGTAGTTGCTCTCGGTCGGATCATCGACGATGACGGGCAGATACAGGCCCGTGTCTTCGTCCAGGCCGGTGTGCGGATGACCCCAGTAAGTGCCCGAATTGGGGACGGAGAACCGGTAAGTGAAGTCTTGGCCGGCCGGGATGTTCGGGGTGGCAGGCTCAGCGCCGTCCATGTCATTGCGCAGTGCGATGCCGTGCCAATGCACAGACGTCGGACGGTCGAGCCGGTTTGACACCGTGACGAGAAGTTCGTCACCGATCTTGGCCCGGATCAGCGGTCCCGGGATGGTGCTGCCGAAGGCCAATGTACTCACGATCGGTCCGCCCAGGTCGACTTGAGTCCGCTGGGGCGTCAGGCTGGCGGTCACGGTGCGCCCACTGTGTGGGCGGGCCGCCTCGGCCGCGGCGATGGCGGCGGCCATTTGGGCGGCAGTG
>DATJBA010000260.1:0-5274 GCA_035515675.1 Mycobacterium sp. | reverse complement strand
GACGGACAGCTCGACCGTGATCGCCTCGATAGCGACCAGCTGCGCTACGTCAACGCGGCGTTTGTGGGTAACCTGGCCCGCCAGCTGCGCCGCAGCACCGGCGGCGCGCAGATCACCTCGATCACCCAGATCCAGTCTGTGAGTCCGTCGATCTTGGCGCTCACGTGCTGGCCAGCCGGATCCATCAGAGTGGTTGCTAATGAATGAGCCCAACGACGAAGAAGACATGCTGGTCGCCACGGTGCGGGCGTTCATCGACCGCGATGTCAAGCCGACCGTCCGCGAGGTCGAGCACGCCAATACCTACCCCGAGGCGTGGATCGAGCAGATGAAGCGGATCGGCATCTACGGCCTGGCCATCCCTCAGGAATACGGCGGGTCACCGGTGTCGATGCCGTGCTATGTGCGAGTCACCGAGGAACTGGCGCGCGGCTGGATGAGCCTGGCCGGTGCGATGGGCGGGCACACCGTGGTGGCCAAGCTACTGACGCTGTTCGGCACCGAGCAGCAGAAGCGTGCCTACCTGCCACCGATGGCTAGCGGCGAGCTGCGGGCCACCATGGCGTTGACGGAGCCGGGCGGCGGCTCGGACCTGCAGAACATGTCGACCACCGCGCTGCCTGACGGCTCCGGCGGCTTGCTGATCAACGGTTCCAAGACCTGGATCAGCAACGCGCGCCGTTCCGGGCTGATCGCGCTGCTGTGCAAGACCGACCCGAACGCCACGCCGCGTCACAAGGGCATCTCGGTCGTGCTCGTCGGGCACGGGCCGGGCCTGACAGTGTCGCGGGACCTGCCCAAGCTGGGTTACAAGGGCGTCGAGTCCTGCGAGCTGTCGTTCGACAACTTCGGCGTACCGGTGTCGGCGGTCCTGGGCGGCCGCATGGGTGAGGGCTTTTCGCAAATGATGAAAGGACTCGAGACAGGCCGCATCCAAGTGGCCGCGCGAGCCCTGGGCGTGGCGACGGCGGCGCTCGAGGACGCGCTTGCTTATGCCCAGCAGCGGGAAAGCTTCGGCCGGCCGATCTGGCAGCATCAGTCGGTCGGCAACTATCTGGCCGACATGGCGACCAAACTCACCGCCGCCCGTCAGCTCACCCGCTACGCCGCCGAGCGCTACGACGGCGGCGAACGCTGCGATATGGAGGCCGGGATGGCCAAACTGTTCGCCTCCGAGGTCGCGATGGAGATCGCCCTGAACGCCATACGCATCCACGGCGGCTACGGGTACTCCACCGAATACGATGTTGAGCGCTACTTCCGCGACGCGCCCCTGATGATCGTCGGCGAAGGCACCAATGAGATCCAGCACAATCTGATCGCCGGGCAATTGGTAGCCCGAGGCGGGATCTGATGCGGAATCTGCATCTCGGCGCCCGACGTAGGGGCCGTGCTTTATATTTGCCTGACTTCGGCGCCAGCAAAGCGAAGGGAACCAAAGGACGAGGCAGTTGCCATGAGTTATCCCCCGGGGCCGTACGAAGGTTCCCCAGAATGGCAGGGCCAACAGCCGGGTTGGCCGGGCCAGCAGCCGCCTTGGCAGCAGCCGGCGTGGCAGCAGCCGGCCTGGCCCGGCCGGCGGGAGCCGGACAACTACCTGGTCTGGGCAATCCTGTGCACAGTCCTGTGCTGTCTGCCGCTTGGGATCGTGTCGATCGTGTACTCCACCAAGGTTTCCGAACTCTGGGCTCAGGGGCGGTATGCCGAGGCGCAGTCCGCGGCCGACAACGCTAAAAAGTGGGCCATCATTGGCGCAATCGTGGGCGCAGTCTTCTATGCGATCTTGATGCTGCTGTGTTTCGTCCTTTTCGGGGTGGCCATCTCGAACCTCCCGTCCACAACCACCACCACATATTCGGGCTACTGAACGCTTTGAGCGCCAACGTAAGTCGCGTCCACCAGCCCCCAGGCCAGCGCGGTATCGGCGCCGACGGTGCGCCCGGACAGCACAAGATATGCCGTGCGCCAGCGGCCGATCCGGCGGGTGACGCTGACGGTACCGCCGGCGCCGGGGATCAGGCCCAGGCCCAATTCGGGTAGTCCGAACACCGAACCGTCGCGCGCCTGGATCCATCCGCAAAACGCCGCCATCTCCAATCCGCTGCCCATCACCCGGCCGTGTACCTCGGCCCGGCATGACCGGCCAAGCCTGGCGGTGAGCGCATCGAGTGCCAGGGCGGGGCTGTGACGGGTGCGGACCAGGTGCGCGCTCGCCGGGTCGGCGAACGTGCCGAATTCAGCGAGATCCCCGCCGCTGCAAAACGATGGACCGTTGCCGCTCAACACGATCCCGGTCACTGACGCGTCCAGCTGCGCGACGGCCAGCGCCTCGAGCAGCGCGCCGCGCGCATCGGTGGAAAACGCGTTGTGACGTTGAGGCCGGTTGAACCTGATACGTAGGGTGTCGCAGTCGCGCTGCGCCTGCACCGGATCGGCGATGTTAGGCACACGGGTCGGGCCGCGTTCGGCAAGCCAGCGCGCGAACTCCGGCCCGGCCTGCAAGGTCGAGTAGGCCAACGACTCGGTCAACACCCCGGCCAGCGTCGGGCCGTCGGGGTCCACCGCGCGCAGCACGTCGTCGCACACGCTACTGGCGTGCGGCCAACGTTGACAGCGCGCAGTCAGCTCGGCCACAGTCTCGGGCACCGAATCGACGGTGACCACTCTACGATCAGTACAGGAGTCCTCACTCAGCGTGAAAGTCGCGGTGTCCAGCCAGGATTCGAACCTTGAGGCAGCTTGCGAGCGGATATCGGCAGCCGAGCCGACGGCGACGATCACCCCCGGCGGTGACGCTGGACCGGTATCCGGCGCGCTCGACACGTCGACCACCCGAACCATGGGTCAGACCGAATACTTCTCGATCAGCCCGTTCTTGTAGAGCTTTCCGGTGTCGGTGCGCGGCAGCTGCGCTTCGAACGCGATCGATCGCGGGCACTTGAAGTGCGACAAGCGGTCTCGCAGCCAGCCCAGCAGCTCGTCGGCGAACTGATCGGTGGCATCGCCCGGGTGGAGAGTCTGCACCGCCGCCATGACGCGCTGACCCATCTCGTCGTCGGGGACGCCGAACACCGCCGCGTCCAGCACCTTCGGGTGGGTCACCAGAAGGTTCTCGGTTTCTTGCGGGTAGATGTTCACCCCGCCGGAGATGATCATGTGGTGGCGCCTGTCGGTCAAGAACAGGTAGCCCTCGTCGTCGAGATAGCCAACGTCGCCGACTGTCACCCAGCCGTGCTTGTCGCGCGACGCAGCGGTTTTCGACGGGTCGTTGAGGTATTCGAAGGCATAGCCACCTTCGAAATAGATCTCGCCGGGCTGTCCCGACGGCAGCTCGTTGCCGTGTTCGTCGAGGATGTGCACCGCACCCAGCATGGGTTTGCCGACCGAACCCGGATGCGCCAGCCAGTCCTCGGCCGTGATCAGCGTCGACCCGATCGCCTCTGAGGAGGCGTAGTACTCGTCGATGATGGGTCCCCACCAGTCCATCATTTGCTTCTTGATCTCCACCGGGCACGGCGCGGCGGCGTGCATCACCCGGTTGAGGCTGGACAGGTCGTACAAATCACGAACGGTATCAGGAAGTTTCAGCATCCGGGTAAACATGGCCGGTACGAACTGGCCGTGGCTTACCCGATAACGCTGGATGGCGTCGAGCGTTCCCTCGGCGTCGAACCTCTCCATCACGACGGTTGTGATGCCCGCGGCCTGCGCGCTCATCGACCACACCGACGGAGCGGTGTGGTAAATCGGCGCCGGGCTCAAATAGATCGACTCCCGGTCCATCCAAAAATCAAGCAGCACCGACATCATGCCGGGTGCCGCGTCCGGTGTGACGTGTGGCAGTTCGCGTTTGATTCCCTTGGGCCGACCGGTGGTGCCTGACGAGTACTGCAGCAGGTCGCCCTCGCGTTCGTCGTCGATCGGGGTGTCCGGTTGGTCTGCAACACATTCCGGGTAACGCTCCCAGCCGGGGAGGTCGGCGTCGGCGATCATCAACAAGCCCGGCAGCCCGGCGGGAAGGGAGCCCCTCCCGCTTGCGGGGGAGTGTTCTGCCAAGTTCTGGCAGGTTTCGCGTAATGCCGCCGATCCGACGATGGCCTTGGCGCTGCTGTTGTCGATGATGTAGGCCGCCTCGGCCGCGGTCAGGTGGGTATTGATCGGCACGTAATACAAACCGCTACGGCGAGCCGCCCACATCACCGCGTGGACGTGCTCGTTGTTTTCCATCAGGATTGCGACGGTGTCACCCTCACGCAGACCGGCCCGGCGAAACCGATGCGCCAGCCGGTTAGCGCGGGCTTCCAGCTCGTCGAACGTGATGACCGTGCCGGACGGGTGCAGGATGACAGCAGGTTTATTGGCGCCGAGGTGTTCGCGAATCTGCATTGGTAGTCAGGGGCGCAGTACCCGCGGTGCGAGCCTGTTTCCCCATCCCCCTTTCAATCCGTGCGTGCGGTTTGCCCGCACACGGCTTACCGATGATCTTCTGGACATGGTTACGCAGCCTTCGGGTAGCGGATGGTGCCACGAAGCCGATACAGGCCGTGCCCGTTAAACCACTCTTCGGTCCACTGATCGACTTGTCCAGGACGCAGGTTGCGACCCCGCTTCTTGATGAGGAGTCGCGTGAGGCGCCACGTGACATAGCTATCGATCTGTTGGAACTTGTTGGCGACGTTGCCGGTACGAAAGTAGTTGCCCCAGCCGCGCAGGATCGGATTGAGATCCGCGATCACGTCGCGGATATCCCTGCCGACCCGGTTGCGGCCGGTGCGGTCGCGGACCTTGGCCCGAACCCGGGCCATGGCCCGCTGGGATGGCCAACGGTGCAGGTAGTAGCGCACGATGCGCTTCTGCTCCCACAACCGCCCCGACATGCGGGCCCGGACGTGACAACCCAGAAAGTCCAGGCCCTCCCGACCCTCACGCAGGTCGACCACCTTCGTCTTATCCGGATGCAGCCGCAACCCCAATCCGGTCAGGATTTCCCCGACCGCGACGAGGGCGTGCTCAGCTTGTGCCGCGCTGCGGCACAACACCACACCATCATCGGCGTAGCGCACCAACTCCCCCACATTCCGGCGGGAGAGTTCGGTGTCGAGCACATGCAGAAAGATGTTGGCCAACAGCGGCGTGATCACGCCCCCAACGCAATGGGCAACTTCGAGTTCGATGTGACCTTGAGTTACCGCAGGCTGGAACGGCCTCGGCATGTCAAAGACGATTTGTGACATTTCAGGTAGTATGTTTATGGCATGGCTGGTGGTCGTGTTG
>DATJBA010000259.1:0-21317 GCA_035515675.1 Mycobacterium sp. | reverse complement strand
CAACCCGCGACACGCTGACAAGCGCCCCCCAAATCAGATCGAAGCCCCGCCGGAACCCCATCCGAGCGGGGCTAACTCATACCCGGACCAGGCTCAACCAAAGCGACGCAGCCAGGCTCACCGTCAGTGACGCGCAACAGGTGGGTCAACGGCAACCAGCAAGACCGAGCAGCGGGTGCGCAAGGCGATCGAGGACGCCGGCTACCGCACTTATCCGCAGGGCACGCTCATGTGCATGGGACGCGACAGCGACGGCAAGAATCGGTTTTTCACGCCAGACATCTTGGTGCGCAAACCGTTCGCAGTGGTCGAAGTCGATCCAGCGCGCTGGCACGGCGCACCGGAAAATATCGCCGAGGACATCATGCGCAACCGCTTCTATGCCGCACGGGGACTGCGGGTGGTGCGGGTGCGCATCGCCGGGACAGCGGCGCTTAGTCCCAACGACGTTGTGATCGTGGGAAATGACTTCATCCCGGACCGTCACGGCCCGTTAGTGGTGCGGGCGCTGGGCACCGCACGGATGCTGCCGCCGACCTTCTGGTCGCCTGGGGTCGCCACTACAAAGCCGTCACGCTGGCATTGAACACACCTTACCGGGCCGTCCGTTCGCCTGGCGGTCAACCAGATATCGCGCTGCCCGGTGCCTGGCGCGTAACATCTTGTGCTGTCTCCCGGAGGTTGTGGTGGCCCCGGGGTGGGGACACGGGGCCCCGGCATCTGCGCCGGGGCTTCGTGCGTTTCCTGTCACCGCCAGTTAGGTGGCACGGTTACCGATACACACGCACTGTGACCGGGGTTCCGGAGCGGCGATCGGTTCCTTCAAGCCACGCTCTCGCGGTGGCCGGCGGCCACTTCGGCGATCAGGTGAGCAACATCTTCGTTGCCGTATAAGGACACGGTGATGATGATTTCGTGGGCCACGAGTCGGAACGTATCTATCGAGCCGGGATCAGTTATGGACGGGCGCGGCTGTCGCGGTTAGTATCTCGCCTCTCCGCGAGAGTGGGGAGGTTCACGAGCGGAACGCGCCGCCGTTCGCGACGATCCGAGCGACGGTCTCCCACGCGTATTCCACTACACCGCCTATGCCGTCGCGGAAAGAGAGCTGGGCGAAGGGCAGGCCCCAGCCACTGATACGTGCGGGGCGCTCGTCGAGAGTGACTTGCGCCTCGCACAACCGCCGGCGCTCTTGCGCGGTCGGATAGGCCATCACTCCTCCAGTTCCACGATCTTGTAGCCCTCGTATTTCGTTGCGTGATCGACGCTTTAGCCCTGGTGACGCAGCAACCACCCGAAAGCCGTGTTCTCGGAGTCCAGCACCGGCAAGACCGGTTTACCGCCTCGGGTGACTTGAAACTTTGGCATCGTCGTTTACCTTTCGGCTCAGCTCGTAGGCGACGTGATCGGCGTTGGTGTCGTAGTCGATATCGCCGTCGGCATCGAGGTGGAGGGCGACCCCGTTGCTGTCGATGAAAAAGTCATCGTCACAGCGGTGACAGGTACTGAGGCTGTAATCCCTTGCCATCGTTGACTAGTCATCGTTCCTGGGTCGTTTTCATGGCGGCAGTTTGCTTGCAGCCGCGGTGAGGAACCGGTTACGGCGCGGTCCCGGACTGATCAGTGCCGGCTTGGCTTCGGCGCGATCGGCGTTCAGCTGGTCTGTCCCAGTGCCTCGTCGATGATCCGCGTGATCTCACGCTGGGGGACCAAGGTGCGCGATCCGAGCCGCACCGTGCGGATGCGTCCCTGGCGCTTGAGATTGAAGAAGTGGCTGCGGCCGATGCGCAGCGCGGCGATCGCCTCGGGGATTGTCAGCAACCGATCGTTGTCGATCGGTGGCAGTGCAGCGTGGTCCACGCGATACCTCCTGTATGCCTGCCGGTGCGTTACGGCCTGCAATGGTCCGCGACGTGCCGCATGCGTGACGAGCGTGGCGCGCCTGCAGCGACGTGGACCTCAAACTGGCGTCGGCGTTTTGTCGCTGGGCCACCCGCTGCGCGAGGACCGCGCGCTGGAGCGCGGGAGGATCGCGATGAGCGGCTGCAGCAACGCGCGCACTCTGGACACCTGGCCGCACACGCTGTCGGTGCGCGGCCATGACGGCGCGTGTCACCACCTGATCGTCGAGCAGGCCGGCTACGCGGAGGAGATCATGCCCGACTTCAGCTTGAAGGCCGCGCCGTTCGATTTGCGGACTGCACCGCCGGGGTCGCTGCCGTCCTGCTGACCCCAACCGCACACGAAGCTGGCCCCGCACCATGTGACTGGTGCGGGGCCAGCTTCGTGTGCGGGGGTCAGTCCCCGATCGGGAGCCAGCGGATCGTGTAGCGCAGCCGCCCACCTCGGCGCCGGTGTCAGTGGTGCTGTCCAGGTGCTTGGCGGAGTCATACTCGTGGCGCACGCCGAGCCCTGCACTTCGGTCTCCAGGTGCCGGCGCGCACCGTCGCTGGGGCGGTGCGCGGTGACACGCAGCGGCCGTTGAGGCGTTAGCTGTGCAGGTCAGCGGCGAGTTTCGTGACACGGAAAGTGGCACGAAGATGACACGCAAGAGGTGCGCTCGCGTCTGCACTGTGGACCGAACTCGCAGCTCAGCGGACTTCGGTGTCTTCCAGCGACCTGGGAAAACGTCAGAGAACGCGATTACAAGGCGAGTGCTCTACCACTGAGCTAAGGAGGCCGGTCTAACCGGTGCCAGCGTAACTGCTCACTGGTCGTGGTCGATGATGCGCTGCGAACGCAACAGCCGCGGCGGCGAGCGGCGCGCGCGGGGCCGCGGCAGCGGGATGCGCTCGGCGATGTTGCTCAGCGGGTTGACCACCATGGTGAGCGAGACGACGGCACCTTGGAGGGTCTCGATAGCGGAATCCAAGGCCTCCATCCCGGGTGCCATCCGGCTAAGGGTGTCGGCGACGTTCGCGAGCTGTTCGAGCGGCCCGTGCCTGGCCGTCAGCTTGTCGATCAGGCCGTTCTCGGCAAGCAGCCGGTCAGCCAGCCCATCCTCGGACAGCACCCGTTCGATCAACCCCTCCTCGGCTAGCAGCCGATCGGCCAGCCCGCCGGGCTGCAGCGCGCGCTGTAGCACGCCCCCCTCCTCGGTGAGGCGATCGAGCAGACCGCCCGGCGCGGTCAACATGTCGACCACGCCGCCCGGGCGCAGCAGCCGGTCCAAAGGCCCGTTGGGAGCTATGGCGCGTCCCAGCGGAGCGTCGTCGTCCAGCAGCCTGGCTAACCGGTTGGCACGAATGATCGCGTCGTCGATCCCCAGCATGGAAGTCACGGGGTTCGTCCTGGCGTCTCTGCCGCCATCACCCAGTGCTCGCCTCGCCACACCAACCCCCGCTGTCGCGACGTTTAAGCTCGCATCTGCGACGGCAAGCCCGGCTCGTGCGGGAGCGGTCGCAACGGACACGATGGTTTTGGCGAGATTCATTCTCCGAGTCTATTCACGACGCGGCCCCGATGAACCGGTGCTGGTCCAAAGCTGATGCAATGATTGCTGGCAGACCACTAGCAGACTGTTGGCAACGAGCTCCCAGGGATCACACAATGATTGTCAAGGCAACGTTTAACAGGGGACGGAAGTGACCTCATGACGGGCACCACTCAAAGCGAAACCGCAGAGGCCCGCGTCCTTGTCGTCGATGACGAGGCCAACATCGTCGAACTGCTCTCAGTCAGCCTTAAGTTCCAGGGATTTGAGGTCTATACCGCAACCAACGGAGCCCAAGCTCTGGATCGCGCGCGCGACGCCCGCCCGGATGCGGTGATCCTCGACGTGATGATGCCCGGGATGGACGGTTTTGGGGTGCTGCGGCGGCTGCGCGCCGACGGCATCGATGCCCCGGCGTTGTTCCTGACGGCCCGCGACTCCCTGCAGGACAAGATCGCGGGCCTGACTCTGGGCGGCGACGACTACGTGACAAAACCGTTCAGCCTGGAGGAGGTCGTCGCCCGGCTGCGGGTCATACTCCGACGCGCCGGCAAGGGCGGAGAGGAACCTCGCAATGCGCGCCTGACGTTCGCCGATATCGAACTCGACGAAGAGACGCACGAAGTGTGGAAGGCCGGCGAACCGGTATCGCTGTCGCCGACCGAATTCACTTTGCTGCGCTACTTTGTGATCAATGCGGGCACGGTGCTGAGCAAACCGAAGATCCTCGACCACGTCTGGCGCTACGACTTCGGAGGTGATGTCAATGTCGTCGAGTCCTACGTGTCGTATCTGCGTCGCAAGATCGACACCGGGGAAAAGCGGCTGCTGCACACCTTGCGTGGGGTGGGCTATGTACTGCGGGAGCCGCGCTGAGCAGACGCTCAGTCACTCGGCAAACTAGCGAGCGGTAGCGAAGAATACGGGGATGCCCACACAGTATCGACGTGGATTGCCACTGCGGATAGGTCTTGTCGCCGCCACTCTGGCTTTGGTGGCCTGCGGTCTGGTGGTCTCGGGGGTCGCGGTCACCTCGATCCTGCATCACAGCCTGATCAGCCGGATCGACCAGACGCTGCTCGACGCTTCTCGCGGCTGGGCCCAGGCCTCGCGGCGGCAGTCAGCGCCCCCCTACGAGGGCCCTAATCCCGGCCGGCCACCGTCGAAGTTCTATGTGCGGGGTATCGGCTCCGACGGCATCCCTTTTACGGCCATCAACGACCGCAACGCCGAACCGGCACTGCCGCCCGACAACGACGTGGGCTCCAATCCGACGACGCTGCCCTCGGTCAACGGCTCGGACATTCGGTGGCGAGCGGTGTCGGTGCGTGGTCCACACGGTCTGACGACTGTCGCGATCGATCTGTCTGACGTCCAGCACACGGTCCGCTCCCTGGTCTGGTTGCAAGTCGGCATCGGGGTGGCGGTGCTGGTCGTGGTCGGGCTGGCCAGCTTCGTCGTGGTGCACCGCAGCCTGCGACCGCTGACCGAAGTCGAACATACCGCTGCCGCGATCGCCGGCGGCCAGCTGGATCGCCGGGTGCCGGAACGTGATCCTCGAACCGAGGTGGGCCGACTTTCCTTGGCGCTCAACGGAATGCTGACACAAATCCAGCGGGCGATGGCGTCCTCGGAGTCTTCGGCCGAGCAGGCCCGCGGTTCCGAGGACCGGATGCGACGGTTCATCACCGACGCCAGCCACGAACTGCGCACCCCCCTGACGACCATCCGCGGCTTCGCGGAACTGTATCGCCAGGGCGCCGCCCGTGACGTGGCCATGTTGCTGTCGCGGATCGAAAGCGAAGCCGGCCGGATGGGCCTGCTGGTGGACGACTTGCTGCTGCTGGCCCGGCTGGACGTGCACCGACCACTGGAACATCACCAAGTGGACTTGCTGGCGCTGGCCAGCGATGCGGTGCACGATGCGCAGGCGATTGACCCCAAGCGCTCCGTCACCCTGGAAGTCTTCGACGGTCCGGGCACCCCGGAGGTGCTCGGTGACGAGCCCCGGATACGCCAGGTGTTGAGCAACCTCGTTGCCAATGCGCTACAGCACACCCCGGAAAGCGTCGACGTCGTCGTTCGGGTTGGCACCGAGGGCGACGATGCGGTGCTTGAAGTGGCCGATAAGGGTCCCGGCATGAGTCAGCAGGATGCGTCGCGGGTGTTTGAGCGGTTCTATCGCACTGACTCGTCGCGGGCACGGGCCAGCGGCGGTACCGGACTGGGGCTATCCATCGTCGACTCGTTGGTGCGTGCGCACGGCGGTGTTGTCAGCGTGACAACCTCGCCCGGCGAGGGTTGCTGCTTCCGCGTCAGCCTGCCGCGCGTCAGCGATGTGCCTACGCAGGACCCGGTTCACGCGAGTTGAGCCAGGGCCACCTTGATCTTGGTTTGTGCCTCGTCGAGGGATTCCGGTGACGGGTTGCGGTCGACGTTGGCGAAGCCGAAGTCGCTCAGGCTGCGGGTGGGGAACACGTGGACGTGCAGATGGGGTACTTCCAAGCCGGCGATGATCACCCCGGCACGCGCGGTTTTGAACGCTTTGCACACGGCTTTGCCGATCAGCTGGCTCACCGCCATGACGCCAGCGAACGCCGCGCCATCGATGTCCTGCCACTGATCGATCTCGGCTCGTGGCACCACCAGTGTGTGGCCTTGTGTCATTGGCTCAATCGTCAGGAACGCGACGACGTCGTCGTCCTCATAGACGAAGCGGCCGGGCAGTTCACGGTTGATGATCTTGGTGAAGATCGACGCCATGGGCCCAGCATAGGGTCGGCGAAATGCTGTGTGGGCGCACCGCCCGCTTGCGGGGGAGGCTGTGGTTCCCGTCCAAACCCTGACCGTGACGGCAATCTCGCCCGATCGGCCGGAGATGGGACGTGATCGGCTGTGGCGTTCCACGAAAGACGTGATTGGCTACACAGTTCCGGCCAAGTGCGCCAAACGATCAACCCGAAGCTACCGATGAGTTTGGCGGGTGTTGATGGTCAATCCTGTAGGGATCCACAGCGCGGGGAATAGGTGCTTAGAAGATTTCGCCATGTCACTGGTGCGCGTGCACAACTTTTCGGTTTCCCCCGACGGTTTCGGTATGGGCATTGGACAAAGCGTGGATGCGCCGTTCGGGCACGCTGGCCGCCGGTTGCACGAGTGGTTTTTCGCTACCCGCACCTTCCGCGCAATGGATGGCGAGTCCGGCGGGACTACGGGCATCGACGACGCCATAGCCAGCAAGTGGGCGCCGGGCATCGGCGCCGAAGTTATGGGACGCCACAAGTTCGGGCCGCAGCGCGGCCCATGGACCAGCCAAGCGAGCAGCGAAGAATGGAAAGGCTGGTGGGGCGCCGACCCGCCATTTCATACCCCGGTCTTCGTGCTTACCCACCATCCCCGACCCCCGATCGAGATGGCAGGTGGCACCACTTTCCACTTCATCGACGCAAGTCCCGCGGAATGCCTTCAGATAGCCCGAAATGCCGCCGGCGACCTCGACATTCGCCTCGGCGGGGGACCTTCGACCATCCGCCAATTCCTCGCCGCGGACCTCGTCGATCATCTGCACGTCGCGCTGGTGCCGATCATCTTAGGGCGCGGGGAGTCGTTGTGGGACGGGCTCGAGGGCCTTGAGCAGCGATTCGCGGTGGAGTCGGTGAGCAGCCCCAGCGGCGTAACGCATCTGAGCTTTACGCGCCGTTAGGCAAATCGGTGCTTAGGGAGCACGGGCGGACTCTTGTGTGAGCAGCCGAAATCGGCCACCATCCTCAGCGATCCGCTACAGACCCCCTCCTGGTTCTGCTGCACCACAAGATTACGCAGGGCAACCTCACCGGAGTCGGGCGCCCTGGCTGAGCGGCTCATTCCTCTTTGCCGAATTTCATCGCGTCGAGGTTCCAGTACCCGCGCATGTTGGTGATGAGCCCAGCGTCGTTGACCTTGTAGGTGAACACCCCACGCACCGTGCTGGTGAACCCACCCTCAAACTTGCTGTGCAGCACCAAGATATGAGCGATCTCATCGGGCGAACTCGATGGGAACGTTTCCTCGCAGGTGATGGTCAGCTGGTTGGCCGCGATGTTGTTGTCGAAGAAGGCGCCGACGGCTTCTTTTCCGCGGACCCCGGTGCCATCGGGGTTGGTGACGGACTTGCCGATCGGGTCCTCGATGACGACGTCGTCGGCCATCAGCGCCAGCCAGCCCTCCCGGTCGTGGGCCTGCACGCACCGCCACGAGGATTGCGACGCGGTCAGTGCCGGGGATTGGATTGTTTGGGTCATGGTTTTCCCCTGTCTTTAAATTGCGCACGCGGCGCGTGCGCCCTTCTCGGTGGCTTTACGGATCAGACCAGCCCGGCGCAGTCGCCGGCGGCGTGCACGTCGGCGCCGGGCATGGCGGCAGCCAGGGTGTCGAACGACGTGGTGTCGGGCTCGACCGGTCCGGCCAGCACGACGCTGTCGGCGACCAGCTGCCCGGTGGCCCCACGGGCGGGTTTAAACACGATGGCCTCGGCCGTGATCCGTTCAGTGGCTGCCCGGACGTGCACGGTGACGCCCAGTCGGTCGAGGCCATCCATGTGTCGGTCTTGCGTTTGTCGCCCACTTCGGGGGCAATGTCCTTGCCGGCCTCGAGTATTGACACCAGTCGGCCCCGGCTCGCCAGAAATTCGGCTAGTTCCAGAGCGACCAGGTCGCCGCCGATGATTGCGATTCGGCGGCCGAGCGGCATCCAGGCGCGGGTGGCGAGGCGAACCGTGGCGGGGCGGACCAGCCGCTGCCGCCAGCCGGCCAGCAGCGAAGCGCCCAGCCGCTGCCAGGCCGGGTCGGTGGACTCGGCGTGACCGCCGAGAAACTCACGTAATCCGGGTCCGGTATGCACGTGCGGTAGATCAGCTCCCGGAATTGCCGGCACCGCGACATGGCCGCCGGTGGCCACCAGTACCGCGTCCGGTGCAGCCCGAACAACATCTACTTCCACCAGCGCCCGATGCGCATCCACCGCGTCGTCAGTGGCCAGATGCAGGCCACCGGGAGTCTCGGGGTGATGGTCGTCGACTCCGGGGGCGCCTAACGTGATCAGGCCGACTCCACCTTTCAAGCGGGCGGCGAAGTAGTCGTGGGTGCGCTGTGACGGCAGCCCGTCCGGGGTGCCGTACATCGTCTCCACCGGAGGCATGACCACCCGGTTGCGCACGGTCATGGCGCCAATTCGTCCCGGCGCCAACAGAAGCGGGAAACTGGCCACTCGGGACGGCGCGCCGCTTACCGATCGGCGTCCGTATAGCGGATGACGCCGCGAATGTTCTTGCCGTCCAGCATGTCCTGGTAACCGTCGTTGATCTGCTCCAGCCGGTACTGGCGGGTGATCATGTCGTCCAGGTTGAGCTTGCCGGCCTTGTACATCGACAACAGTTGTGGGATGTCGTACTGCGGGTTGCCGCCGCCGAAGATGGTGCCCTGCAGGTTCTTCTGCATCAGGGTCAGCATCGCCAGGTTCAGGGTCACATTGGTGTCCACCAGGCTGCCGATAGCGGTCAGCACGCAGGTGCCGCCCTTGGCGGTGATGTTCAGGTAGCTGTCGATGTCGGCGCCCTGCAGCTCGCCGACGGTGACCACCACTTTGTGGGCCATCAGGCCGTAGGTGACTTCGGCCATGCCCGCGAACGCGGCGTTGATGTCGGGGTAGACGTGGGTGGCGCCGAACTTCAGGGCCTGGTCGCGCTTCCATTCCACCGGGTCGACCGCAAAGATGTAGCGGGCGCCGGCGTTGACGGCACCCTGCAGTGCTGCCATGCCGACCCCGCCGACACCGACGATGGCAACGTCTTGACCCGGCCGGATGTCGGCGGTGCGGACCGCCGAACCGTAGCCGGTGGTCACGCCGCAACCCACCAGGGCGGCCACCTCGAACGGGATCGATGGGTCGATCTTCACCACCGAGCTGCGGTGCACGACCATGTACGGCGAGAACGTTCCCAGCAGCGTCATGGGGTAGACGTTTTGGCCGCGGACCTGGATGCGGAACGTGCCATCGGACACCGATGCGCCGCCCAGCAGCCCGGCCCCCAGATCACAGAGGTTGCGCATGCCCGCCTGACATGTCGGGCATTTCCCGCAGGACGGGATGAACGACAGCACCACGTGGTCGCCCGGGGCGATGTCTTCCACGCCGGGCCCGACCTCGGTGACGATGCCCGCACCCTCGTGTCCGCCGAGCACCGGGAAGCCCGCCATTGGGATGCCGCCGGTGACCAAGTGGTGGTCGGAGTGGCACATACCGGCCGCTTCCATCTGGATCTTGACCTCGTCCCTGACCGGGTCGCCGATCTCGATCTCCTCGATGGACCACGGCTGGTTGAATTCCCAGATCAGCGCGCCTTTTGTTTTCATGAACAACCTCCACTAGCAAGCCCTGACCCGAGTGCTCGGCGAAAGGGGCCGGCCGCGGCCGGACGGCAATTTAGAACGTGTTCTCGTTCGGGGACCATTATGACCTGCGTCACCGCGCCGTAAACACCGGGGAGCGACAACCGGTGCCGGGGGAATCACCAAATGGGGACCGGAGACTTGCCCAGGGGGTAGTAGCCGGAGGGCTTTTCGCCGGCGAGGCTGCGCTCGATCCGCTTCTGCATGCCCTTGGACAGCTTGCCGGCCTTCATCAAATCCAGGTACAGCGCCTGAACATGCCCGAAGTCGAAGAAGTCTCGCTGCCACTCAATGAGTTTGTTGGCGTTGAGCCGGAACCAGCTGCCGCCGATGCCGTAGATCTCCTGCTGACGGCCGTCCCCGTCGACGACGACCTGCTTCCAGAAACCGACGATTTCACCCTGCCGGTCGTCGATGATGACCTTCTGGTACGGGTACTGCCAGTTCTCCAGGCCCTCCATTTCCCAGCCGAGCGCGATGTCGCGGATCTCGTCGATCCCGATGCACATCACGTCTTCTTTGGGCCCGATGTTCCAGCCGTAGGTGGCGTCGGAAGCGTAGAAGTCTGCAAGCGGTTTCCAGTCGCCCGCCTTTTCGCAGTACTTATTGGCCGTGAGCCAGGACCGCACCCACTCGTCGAGTTCTTCGCGCGGGAATGTGACCACGGTTATTCTCCTGTTTCTTTGATGGACAGCGCCTGGGTGGGGCAAGCCGCCACGGCCTGCTCGATTTCCCTGCGGGCCTCGTCGGGCGGCTCGGCGTCTAGAATCTCGACTTTGCCGCGCTTGGGCACCCGGAAATAGTCGGACGCCTCCAGCTCGCACATTGCGTGCCCCTGGCACAGGTCCAGGTCAGCCTCCACTCGATAACCCATCATCACCCTCCGGTCTTGCGGCGGTGGTAGCGCACCTTGGCGGGCCGAGCCAGCTGCACCACCATCTTGGAGTGGTCGTTGCGATAGCTCTCGGGCGGCTGGGCCATCTCGAACTCATACTGGCGCAACAACACCGAAAAAATCGCCTTGATCTGCATGGTGGCGAACGCCGCACCTACGCAGCGATGCCGACCGGCGCCGAACGGAATCCACGTCCAGCGGTTGACCAGATCTTCTTGACGCGGCTCCTCATAGCGCTCCGGCGCGAAGTCGTCAGGGTTCGGGAAGTCCTCGGGTATCCGGTTGGAGATCGCCGGCGAAGCTGCTACGAAATCACCGTCGTGAATCGGATAGCCTTCGACCTCGAACTCGCCCTTGGCCACTCGCATCAGAATGATCAGCGGTGGATGCAGCCGCAGCGTCTCCTTCAACACATTCTCCAGCCGTGGAATCTGGCGCAGCGCATGGAAACTCACCGGCTGACCGTCTGCATAGAGTTCGTCCAGCTCCTTGATCACCTCGGCATAGATCTCCGGGTGGCGCAGCAACTCGATCAGCGTCCACGCCGAGGTGCCCGAACTGGTGTGGTGCCCAGCGAACATCAGCGAGATGAACATGCCGGTGATCTCATCAGCGGAGAACCGCGCGTTGCCCTCCTCGTCTTTGATCGACACCAGCACGTCGAGCACGTCGCGGTCGCGCTTGTCGGCCGGCGGCTTGGCGACCCGCCGGTTCATGATGTCTTGCACCAACGCCACCAACCCTTTTCGCGCTTCGTCGCGCCTGCGGAAGCTCTCGATCGGCAGGTACGGGTCGACGTAGCACAGCGGGTCCGTGCCGCGCTCGAGCTCGTGGTAGAAGTGCGCGAACCTCGAGTCGAGCTGATTGCGGAACTTCGTGCCGATGAGGCATGACGTCGACGTGTAGATGGTCAACTCGGCGAAGAAGTCCAGCAGGTCGATTTCACCTTCGTCGCCGCAGTTCTCGACCATCCGGTGCACTTCGCGCTCGATGGTCGCAGCGTGGCCCTTCATGTGCTCGCCGCGCAGCGCCGAGTTGTGCAGCATCTCCTTGCGCCGCTCGGGGCTGGCGTCGAAGACGACGCCCCGGCCGAAGATCGGTGTCATGAACGGATACGCCTCGGCTTGGTCGAGATCCTCGTCGGCGGAACGGAAAAAGAACTCGTTGGCCTTGGCGCCGGAGAGCAGGATGACGTGCTTGTCGGCCAACTGGAACCAGCCCGCGTCCCCGCACTCGTCGCGGACCCGCTTCATGAGCCCGATCGGGTCGGTGCGGAACTCTTCGAGGTGACCGTATTCGTCTTCGCCGCCGGAAACCCGCGGCATGATGGCGGTTGTCATGAATCCAATGCCTTCTTGAGTTTGAGTTGCTGGCGTTCCTTCGTCGCGGCCAGCGGCGCCTCGGGCTGCAGTTCCATGTTGACCACGAAGCCGCCCCGGGGCGTCTCCGCGACGAACGTGATCGCCCGGGCGAGATCGGACGCCCGCAAGAAGTAGTCGTGGCGCGCCTGACCCCACTTGGCCCAGTCCTCGAGCGCCGGGCCGACCGCCTCGGCGGGCAGGCTCCAGCCCATCGCGGTCCTGGTGGGGCCGGGGTGCACGATCGACGCCCGCACGCCGGTGCCCTCCAGCTCCATCTGCAGGTTGGTGACCATCGCCACCAGCGCGGCCTTCGCGGCACCGTAGGCACCCATGTGCGGGCGCTGGCGCAGCGCGACATCGGAACCTACGAAAATGAGGTCACCGCGCTGACGCTCGACCATGCCCGGGAGCACCGCGGTGGCCAGCCGGTTGGCCCCAATCAGATGGATCTGAACCTGCGATTCGAAAGTCTCGGTGTCGATTTCGTGCAGTCGCCCGAAGTAGGTGTCGCCGGCGCCGGTGACCATGACCTCGATGTCGCCGAGCTGCTCGGTGGCCTGGTGCACGAATCCCTTGACCGAGTCGGCGTCGGTGACGTCGAGCGGCAGCGCGACCGCCTCACCGCCGTCGGCGCGGATCTTCTCGACGATCTCCTGGCACTTGTCGACGCGCCGCGCGCCCAGCGCCACCGGGAAGCCGTGCGCGGCGAGCTCGACGGCGGTGGCCGCTCCGATACCCGACGATGCGCCGGCGACGATCGCGGGCCTGCGGGCCGGATGCGGTTCGAAGCGGGGCATTCAGGACACCTCTACGCTGATCGGCAGCTGGGCGAATCCGCGCACATTGCTGGAATGGACGCGGACGGCATTGGCCTCGTCCACCTCGTAGCCGCGGATTCGCTTGAACAGTTCGGTGAGTGCCACCCGGGCTTCCATCCGGGCCAGATGTGCGCCGAGGCAGAAGTGTGCGCCGCTGCCGAAACTCAATAGCTTGGGCCCGATTTCGCGCCCGATCAGGTAGCCGTCGGGGTTGTCGAACACCCGCTCGTCGCGGTGGGCCGAACCGGGCAACAAGAGCAGGACGTCGCCCTCGGGAATGCTGGTGTCGTAGAGGGTGAGTTCTCCACAAACGGTGCGGGCCAGGATCTGGCTGGACGTGTCGTAGCGCAGGGTCTCCTCGACCCACACCGGCACCCGAGACAGATCGGCGTAGACCGGGGCCAGTTGAGCGGGATTCCTATGACCCCAAAAAGCAGCATTAGCAAGGAGTTTGGTGGTGGTCTCGTTGCCGGCGATCACCATCAAAAACAAGAACCCGAGAATTTCCTCGTCGGTGAGCCGGTCGCCGTCGATCTCGGCAGCCAGCAGCGCCGAGGTCAGATCCTCGGTCAGCCTCTTGCGGCGATCGGCGATCATCTGCTGGTAGTAGACGATGAGGTTGATCGACGCCTCGATCGCCGAAGCCGGAATGTCGTTGACGCGGTCCTCGCGGTGCAGTACGCCGTCGGCCATGGCGCGGATACGGTCGCGGTCGGCTTCCGGCACGCCCATCAGTTCGGAGATCACGTCCATCGGGAGCTTGCCGGCGAATTCCGCGACGAAGTCGACGGTTGCACCCGAGTCCGCCTTCGCCAGCATGGTATCGAGGTGCTGCACGGCGAGTTCGGTGACGCGCGGCTCGAGTTCCCGGATCCGGCGTGGGGTGAAGCCTTTCGACACCAGCGTGCGCAGACGCAGATGCGCGGGATCGTCCATCGCCAAAAACGACATCGTTTTCGACGCGTGTGTTCCCCGTGACACCGGGTCCAGCGACACGCCGTCGCGGTTGGACAGCGTGGTGCTGTTGCGGAACCCTTGCAGCACATCCTGATGCCGGGACAGCGCCCAGAACTTGAGCTCCTCATTGCGGTATAGCGGCGCCTCGTCGCGCAACCGCTTGTAGTACGGGTACGGGTCTTCGTGGAAGTCGTAGTCGTACGGGTCGAGGAGCGGCTTTTCGGTCTGTACGGTCATTGGTCTTCTCCGGGCCGCGAAAGTATGAGACCGACGACATAGCCCAGGCGGTCGGCGATCTGGTGGTAGGTGTAGGCGCCGCTGGCAGCGTTGACCAGCGCGCCGAAAAACGTCATCTCGAGTGCGGACACGGTAACCGGATCGGCGTCGGGACCGATCGCCGACGTGATGCGGCGATGGATCTCGGCGCCGATCCGGTCACGGACGGAGCGCACCGCAGGATCTGCGCCGCCGCTAAGCAGCGCTGTCGTGCACGCCGCGGCGACCTCAGGTTCGTCGGCGACCACCAGGGCCAGGTGGCGCAACGCCTTGTCCACCCGGGTAGGCATGGGGTCGTTGACGTCGGTGAAGTAGGGGACCTGGCGGACCAGGTCGAGGTAGACCTCGGCGATCAGGTGGTTCTTCGACGAGAAGTAGGTGTATGCGGTGGCCGGGGCGACTTTGGCGCGGGCAGCCACCGCGCGCACGGTCAGGTCGGCGTACGACTTCTCCCGCAGTACCTCGACGCCGGCAGCGAGCACCTTGCGGAAGGTCTCCTCCTGCTTCCGGTTGCGCTGCACATCCCCGATTGGTCTACCGGCCTCCATATTGACGGCAACCACCGCATCGCTGGACATGTGTCCAAGTTATCGGATGCATCCGACGGGAAGCAAGCCCGTGCATCAAAGAACCAGTTAAACCAGATATTTCGCGATTACAGCTGAACTGGCGGCGGTCCCGCGCTTGCACGCCCGGTGGCCTAGCCGCTATGGTTCGACTGATCATTCCAGACACATGTCCACCGTTACGAGGCGGGAGGCGAAGATGGTCGGAAAGGGCCTGCCGGCCGACGGGGTCAGTGCCCCGCTCATCGACGGGAAGCTGTCGGCCGGCAGTGGGGGCACGTGTACGACGGTTAACCCGGCTACCGAGGAGGTATTGGGAACCGCTGCCGACGCCACCCCCGAAGACATGGACGCCGCCATTGACGCCGCCCGGCGAGCCTTCGACGACGCCGACCTGGCCGGAGCGTGCTCGGTATCCGCGTTCACTGCGTCGATGCACGCCGGGCAGGGCTGCGCGATCACGACCCGGTTGGTGGTGCCGCGGGCCCGCTATGACGAGGCCGTCGCCATTGCGGCGAGCACGATGTCGTCGATCAAGCCCGGTGACCCCGCCGACTCCGGCACCGTTTGTGGCCCGCTGATCTCGGCGCGACAGCGCGACCAGGTACAGGTCTACCTCGATCTGGCGATCGCCGAAGGCGGGACGTTCGCGTGCGGCGGCGGTCCGCCGGCCGACAGAGACGTCGGTTTCTTCATCGAGCCCCCCGTGATCGCGGGCCTGACCAACGACGCCCGGCCCGCTCGGGAGGAAATCTTCGGGCCGGTGCTCACGGTGCTCGCCCACGACGGCGACGATGACGCGGTGCGAATCGCCAAAGACTCGCCATACGGCTTGTCGGGCACCGTGTTTAGCGGCGACCCGGAACGCGCCGCGAAAATCGCCTCGCGGCTGCGGGTAGGCACCGTCAACGTCAATGGCGGAGTCTGGTATTCGGCCGACGCGCCGTTCGGTGGCTACAAGCAATCCGGCAACGGCCGTGAGATGGGCCTGGCCGGCTTCGAGGAGTACCTGGAAACGAAACTCGTTGCGACAGCGGTGAATTAGAGGAGCCGGGTGTGGGACAGTTCGACACGCAATTTGAAGACAAGGTGGTTATCGTTACCGGGGCGGCCCAGGGGATCGGCCAGGCGTATGCCCAGGCGCTGGCCCGTGAAGGCGCCTCGGTCGTGGTCGCTGACATCAACGCCGACGTGGTGCAGAGCGTGGCCAAGCAGATCGTCGCCGACGGTGGCATGCCTATCCATGCGCCCGTCGACGTTTCCGACCCGGATTCGGCCAAGGCCATGGCCGACCAGACAGTCGCCGAGTTCGGCGGCATCGACTACCCGGTCAACAACGCCGCGATCTACGGCGGCATGAAGCTCGACCTGCTGCTGACCGTGCCCTTGGACTACTACACGAAGTTCATGAGCGTCAACCTGGACCGGGCACTGGTGTGTACCCGTGCGGTGTACAAGAAGATGGCCAAGCGAGGCGGCGGGGCGATCGTGAACCAGTCGTCGACCGCGGCGTGGTTGTACTCGAACTTCTACGGACTGGCCAAAGTCGGCATCAACGGTTTGACCCAGCAATTGTCCCGCGAGCTGGGCGGGATGAACATTCGCATCAACGCGATAACGCCGAGGCCGATCGACACCGAGGCCACCAAGACCGTCACCCCAAGCGAGATGGTCGAGGACATGGTCAAGCAGATCCCGCTGAGCCGGATCGGCACACCCGAGGATCTGGTGGGCATGTGCCTGTTCCTGTTGAGTGATCAGGCCTCCTGGGTCACCGGCCAGATCTTCGATGTCGACAGCGGCCAGATAATCCGGTCATGACCGATCACGTGAAGCTCGGATATATCGGCCTGGGCAACATGGGCGCGCCGATGGCCAAGCGGCTGGTCGACTGGCCTGGCGGGGTAACTGTTTACGACGTCCGGGCCGACGCGATGACGCCGCTGGCCGAAGCCGGTGCCACCCTGGCCGACAGCCTGGCCGATGTTGCCACCGCCGACATCATCAGCGTCACCGTGTTGGACGACGCGCAGGTGCGTGAGGTCGTCGGCGAGCTGGCGGCCAACGCAAAGCCGGGCACAATCATCGCGATCCACTCAACCATCAGCGACACCACCGCTGTCGAACTGGCCAATGGATACAAACAGCAGGGCATTCATATCGTCGACGCGCCGGTCAGTGGTGGCGCCGGTGCCGCCGAGAAGGGTGAACTGGCCACCATGGTGGGCGCCGAGCGTGAGGTGTACGAGCGGATTAAGCCGGCATTCAAGCAGTGGGCGTCGCTGGTCATCCATGCCGGTGAGCCGGGCGCAGGGACACGAATGAAGCTGGCCCGCAACATGTTGACGTTCACTTCTTACGCCGCGGCGTGCGAAGCCATGAAACTGGCCGAGGCGGCGGGGCTGGATCTGCAGGCGCTGGGCCGGGTGGTGCGACACACCGATGCGCTCACCGGCGGGCCAGGGGCAATAATGGTACGCGACGATATGAAACCCCTTGAGCCGGACCACTTCCTGTACCAGCCTTTCCTGCACACCCGCGGGCTCGGCGAGAAGGATCTGAGCCTGGCGCTGCAGTTGGGCAAGGCGGTGTCAGTCGACCTACCGCTTGCCGAGGTGGCGCGTGAACATTTGGCGGCCGGCCTCGGGGTACCGCACACACCGAAGGAAACGTAATGGACGAACTGCGCCGCAAGGGCCTGGAGAAGATGAACGAGGTCTACGCGTGGGAGATGCCGGACATGCCCGGGGAGTACTTTGCTCTGACGGCCGATCATCTCTTCGGCCGGATCTGGACTCGGCCGGGCTTGTCCATGCGGGACCGGCGGTTGATGGTGTTGTCCGTCGTGACCGCCTTGGGCCTGCAAGATCTGCTGGAGGTCCAGGTCAATGCCGTTCTGCAGAACGAGGAGTTGACCGAAGACGAATTGCGGGAGATGGCCATATTCCTTACGCATTACGTCGGCTTCCCGCTCGGCTCGGGACTGAACGGCGTCATCGAACGAGTCACAGCCAAACGCAAGAAGGCCGCCGCCGAGGGCAAGGGCAACGACAAGAAGGCCAACGTCAACGCCGCGGTCAAGATGCATACGGGTACCACCCACGACTGACACCTGATGCCGCCGGAGACGTCGACCGCCCCGTGCCTGCCCCGCTAAAGTGACGTTTCGTGCGCGTCCTGGTGATCGGTTCCGGTGCCCGTGAACATGCGCTGCTGCTGGCGCTTCGCAGAGACCCCCAGGTCACCGGACTAATCATCGCTCCCGGCAACGCCGCCACCGCCCGGCTGGCCGAGCAACACGACGTCGACGTCACCTCCGGCCAGGACGTCGTCGCCCTGGCGCGCGAGGTCCGGGCCGACATGGTGGTCATCGGTCCCGAGGTGCCGCTGGTGCTCGGGGTGGCCGACGCCGTGCGCGCTGCCGGCATCGTCTGCTTCGGGCCCAGCAAGGACGCGGCTCGTATCGAAGGCTCCAAAGCGTTCGCCAAGGAGGTCATGGCGGCGGCCGGTGTGCGCACCGCCACTAGTGAAATCGTCGACAGCCCGGCGTATTTGGATGCCGCCCTGGACCGGTTTGGACCGCCGGCCGGCGACCCCGCCTGGGTGGTCAAAGACGACCATCTAGCCGCCGGCAAGGGCGTGGTGGTGAGTCCGGACCGTGAGGCCGCACGCGCCCACGCCGCCGGACTGCTCGAGGCCGGCCACCCGGTAGTGCTCGAGTCCTACCTCGACGGCCCCGAGGTATCGTTGTTCTGCGTCGTCGACGGTGGGACTGTGGTGCCGCTGTTGCCGGCGCAGGACTTCAAGCGTGTCGGTGAGGGCGACACCGGGCCCAATACCGGAGGAATGGGCGCCTACGCGCCGCTGCCGTGGCTTCCCGACGACATCTGCCGGGAAGTGGTCAGCCAGATCGTCGAACCCGTTGCGGCCGAACTGGCTCGGCGTGGAAGTCCGTTCTGCGGACTACTGTATGCCGGTCTGGCCATCACGGCGAGCGGACCGGCGGTGGTCGAATTTAATTGCCGCTTCGGCGATCCGGAGACACAGGCCGTGCTGGCCCTGCTGGACTCACCGCTTGGCCAGCTACTTTATGCGGCAAGCACCGGTATGCTGGCCGATTTCGGGAAGTTGCGCTGGCGTGCAGGTGCTGCCGTGACGGTGGTGCTGGCGGCCGAAAACTACCCGGGGCGCCCACGGGTCGGAGATGTCGTCATCGGCTCCGAAGCCGAGGGGGTGCTGCACGCCGGGACGGCCCGGCGCGACGATGGCGCGATCGTCTCGTCAGGCGGCCGGGTGCTCTCGGTGGTGGGCACCGGCGCCGACCTGGCCGCGGCACGCGCGGCTGCATATGGCATTCTCGGTTCAATCCGGCTGCCCGGCGGTCACTTCCGCACCGATATCGGCTTGCTGGCCGCGGAAGGCAAAATCCACGTTTAGTCGGCGACGGGCCAACTCGCGGCTGCGAGACCGCTCTGCTGATCGGCGCTGTCGATGCGTTCGCGGCAGAAACCAAGACTCATAATCCGGCCCAGTAGCCGTTTGGCTTGTTGTGTATCGGGGATGCTGCACACACCCGCAAACGCGACGAGCGGCTGGCGGCCACCGAGGCCGCCCTGACCCACATCGCCGAACGGGTCGAGCGCGGCACCCTCGCCAGGGCCGGGCGCATCGGGGAAGCCTTCGGGCGGGTGATCAACAAGTACAAGGTGGGCAAGCACTTTCATCGCAGGATTCACCGAGGCGGGCTTCACATTTCAACGCGACCATGCCGGGATCGCCGCCGAGGCCGCCCTCGACCGCATCTATGTGCTGCGCACTTCCGGGCCCGTCACCGAGCTTGGATGCCGCCGGTGTGGTCACCGGGTATAAGAACCTGGCGAACCTGGAGCGCGACTTTCGCAGCATCAAAACCGACGACCTGGACCTGCCCCCGATCCATCACCGGCTCACCGAGCGCGTCAAGGCCCACGTGTTGATCTGCCTGCTGGCCTGCTATCTGACCCGGCACCTACGCAAGGCCTGGGCGCCGTTGACCTTCACCGACGAACACCCACCCGCACGCGACAAACCAGCGGCGCCCGCGCAGCGTTCAGCGGCGGCCCAGGCCAAAGCCTCCCGCCACCAAGCACCCGGCGGCACGGTCCTGCGCAGCTTCCGCGCACTGCTCGACCACCTAGGCACCCTGACCCGCAACCGAGTCCGGCACCAGCACACCAACATCGAGATCGACATCCTCACCGAGCCCACCACCGAGCAGCGCCGCGCTTTCGAGCTCATCGAGGCCACCATTCCCCTCACCATCGCCGCGTAGCCAGAACCACCACCCGCCAAACTCACAAACCCCCACGTCAAAGCCCAAATCGACTACCCGAGCAGTCGTAACTTCGGCTTAGGCACGGCGGCGCCACCATCCCGGGTCGTGCAAAGGATGCAGCTTTTACTCATCATTAGCTTCTCCGCGAGCGGTCGGCCCGTTTCAAGAATTCCTCGGTTCGTCTTTGCCAGCACTGCCTAACCAGCTGCCGCCCACGGCGGACTCCACTGTCTCACCAACACAACTGGGCTGGCGGCATGATTACCCGGTCCGAGCGTCGGAAATGAAGGGGTCCGCGGCAACGTATCCAAGGGCGCCAGCAAGAACGGCGAGCTTGATGAGAGCCGCGATTTGCGCGCGCCGCGCGTGAACGGCAACGCGGTTACGGTGAAGTACCTTCAGCAGCGAGACTCCCTCGACCGCGTCGGCGGCGACGGCAACAATCACTGTGGCGGCCAAGACAGCCGGATGACCACGACGTCGACGTGCGCGCTCGACAAGTAGCGCCGTGAGCGTGCCGTAGGTTGCCATGTATCCGAAGTCGAGCCACAAGGATAACCGCGCGGCCCGCTGACCGTCGCTGCCCCACCGGGTCATGATGTCTTCGGCTTGAGATGCGCTGCCCGCCAGCTCAAATGGAATAATACCCGGCCCGCCGGTCTGGCGCATGCGCCGCTCTAGCATGAGCATGGCCATCGTGTAGACGACGAAGCCGACGGTAGCTGCCGCGAGTCGATTGTCACATATGCGGTCGCTAACCATACTCAACTCCTTACTAGGTGCCTCAAGGTTGTGAACATGCGGCGGTCGCTTAGCTGTCATCCTGCGCTCCGCCCGTGTTCCTCGCCCAGAGGGGCCGAAGGACTTGACGAAACTCAGCGGTCAGTCTCGGCGGGAGGGTGTCTTGTCATTTTTTGCGATGAAACTCATCAACAGCTGGGCGGTCCGGTCGGGGTCTTCGAGCATCGGGCGGTGGCCGACACCGGGTAACAACTCGACGGCAAGGTTCGGAACGACGCTGAACTCGCCGGTCGAGGAGGATCGCCACCGCCTGTCTTCGACCCCGAAAATTACCAACGTCGGAATCATCAACTCGCGCAATGTCGATGAGCGCCAGAGCGGTGACTATGCCGCGTCGCTGTTCGGCAAGTGCGGCCGCGACCACAGCTCCGGTGGCGTGTCCGATCGCGATAACCCGGTTGACACCCAGCTGTGCCAGCGCCGAGCCGACCACTCGTGCTTGTTCCGACATGGTGCAGCAGCCGGCAGGCT
>DATJBA010000258.1:0-28482 GCA_035515675.1 Mycobacterium sp. | reverse complement strand
ATTTTTATCATTTCCCGACAGAGAGTTGATCGAATGGGCAGCCTGATCCGCGCCGCAGCCATGTGGGGCTACCCCAAGCTCGTCCGAGAGCTCGGTGGTGACCCCGAGGCCTTCTTGTCTCGCTTCCACATTCTTTCCGGTGCCGAACACCGGGCGGACGCGTTCCTGTCCTTCGAGGCGTTCATTCGCCTGCTGGAGGCCAGCGCCGACGACCTGCGGTGTCCGGATTTCGGGCTTCGCCTCTCAAGCCGGCAGGGCCTGGAGATCCTCGGACCCCTCGCGGTGATCGCGCGGAATGCTCAGATCGTGCTGAGCGGTGCGGAGGCGATCGCGCGCTACCTCTACATCCACTCGCCCGCATTGAGACTGAGCGAGCGGCGAACCGAGCGCGGCATCGAGTTCATCTACGAGGTGACCGAACCAGGTATTCCGTACCCGCTGCAGTTATACGAGCTCAGCATGGGCATCGCGGTGCGCGTTCTTCACCTGCTCGCCGGACCGGAGGCGCGATTCCGTGCGGTCTCGTTCATGCATGAGCAACGGGGCTCGGACACCGCCTACCGCCACGCGCTGGATTGCCCGGTGCGCTTCGGGCAGACCTGGTGCGGGTTCGAGCTGCCCGCGCATCTGGCCGAAAGGCGTATCGAGAACGCCGACCCCGAGACCAGACGCATCGCCACCAAGTACCTGGAGGCCACGTATCTGCCGAGCACCGCGCCGCTGTCGGCACGCGTGGCCGAGCTGGCCCGCCGGCTGCTGCCCACCGGCCAGTGCAGCGCCGAGGCCATCGCGGACGAACTGGCAATGCATCCCCGGACACTGCAACGACGGCTGGCCGCAGAAGGGGTGCGCTGCCAGGGCGTCATCGACCGGGAGCGCCGCACCCAGGCGGCGCGATACCTCACCGAACCGGGACTGTATCTCAGCCAGATCGCCGGCCTGCTCGGCTACACCGAGCAGAGCGCGCTCAACCGTTCGTGTCGACGCTGGTTCGGAAAGACACCGCGGCAGTGCCGGGCGAGCGGGCTGAGCGACGTGGACAGGTAGCGGGAGCCCAGCCAATCCCCCTCAGGCGGGCGGGGGGTGCTGCGCGGTGTCGGGGGGATCTGCGCCACGGGGACTCCTTTCGCGTCGGCGCCGCCGCTGGCGCAGCATCGCGCCCCGGCTCGCTCCTTTAGGTCATCGGGACGTGAAGCCCTGAGATGAAATATATACTGTAATGCTTACAGTATTCTCGGAGCCCGCTCGCACCCCACCTACAGATATGCGAGTGTGGCAGTTCGGTAGGCCTCGACTCCGTCGGCGATCAAATTATTTAGTTTGTTCTGTAACGTGGCCGTAGCATCTCCCACCGGTTTGTCGCAAAACCTACAGCGCGTTTTGAATTGTGGCTGGTCTTCTTCATCCGGCCAGAATCGGCGTGGCCCAACAGCGGCCCCGGGGTCGTACTGGACTGCCTGATGCGGGGCCTCCTTGAGGATCCTGCCAACGGGATGGGTTTGCGGGCACTCGAGTTTCAACACGCCGATCCCTTCGGAAGTGCTCAACGTCGTCATCCTTTGCGTCTTGTCGGACATATCAGATGCAGCCTAGGCGTTAACCGAGGCCGGCATCGATGAGCAGCTGCGGCAGGGGCCGCGCATCGATCCCTGTGGCGCGCGGCTGCGGTTACCGGGGATTCGCCGGGTGGTCGGGAACAATGGTGAGTCGTTATGAGCAACGGTGGATCTGGTCAATCCCAACGCGTGGTGCTGTTAAAAGGGCGGCTGATCGCCAGCCTGGCTTCGGCTTTCGTGATGGCCATCACCGGCATGGGGTGGACGGGCTACCACACGGCGGTGGGCAGGATCATCATCTCCCACGCACTACCGAATGCACTGACCCCGCCCGGCGTCGATCAGAACATTCTGCTGATGGGCTTGGACAGTCGGTTGGATCAAAATGGTCGGCCGCTGCCGCAGGAGATGTATGAGGCGCTGCATGCCGGCGATGAAACCTCAGGCGGCTACAACGCGAATGTGTTGATCGTCGTGCACATTCCGGGTGGTGACGGACCGGTGACCGCAGTGTCGATTCCCCGCGACGACTATGTGGAGCTGTCGGGCTGTCCGGCATCGGTGTGCAAGGGCAAGATCAAGCAGGCATACGGGCTGGCCTATCAGCAGTCCCTGAATGCCCAGGCCGGCGGTAATTCGGACGGTGCGGGCGCAACCGATCTGGTCGCTCGCGAGCAAACAGCCCGCGAGGCTGGCCGCAAGGCCGAAATCGGCACCGTACAAGATCTGTTGGGTGTCTCGGTCGATCATTTCGTAGAGGTCACGTTGGGCGCGTTCTTCCAGATCGCGAAGGTCGTGGAGCCGATCACGGTGTGCCTCAACGGAGACACGGTGGACAACTATTCGGGTGCGAACTTCCAGCAAGGGGTTCAGCGGATCAATGCCGGACAGGCGATGGCCTTCGTGCGGCAGCGGCGCGATGAAAACGACGGCTCCTTCACCGATTTCGACCGGACACGGCGACAGCAGGCGTTCCTGGTGTCGTTGGTTAAAGCGGTTCGCGACGGCGGTGCTCTATCTAACCTGAGCGCGCTGCGTAACTTGCTTCAGGTGGCCCGCGACAATATCGCTGTCGACGCCGGGTTGGACATCGCCGATTTTGCAGCGCGGGCTTCACACCTGACCGACAGACCGCTGTCGTTCTATACCTTGCCGATCTCCGAGTTTGGCCGGGATTCCAATGGGTCCGACGTCAACCTCGTCGACGTTCCGACCATCCGGCGGATCGTTCACGAGCGCTTCTCCTCCGACACACCGGCCGCGCTGGATGCCGTGCCGTCAGCCACCCAACCAGCGCCCGCGTTGTCTGAACCTCTGGTCCTTGACGTCGTCAACGCCACGTCACGCGACGGACTGGCCGCCGCGATTGAGGACGCGTTGGCCGGCGGTGGTTTTACCCGAGGGAGCACCACCACTGCCGCGGCCACACAAGACGACAGCATCATCGAATACGGCCCCGGCGCCTCCGAAGGCGCGCAGATGTTGGCCGATCAACTACACGTGCCTGCCGCCGCGAGGGACACCGTGTCGCCCGGAACCGTTCGGCTGACCGTGGGAACCCGCTTCCCCGCTGATAACTACCTCGCCCATCCCGGTACAGCGCCCGACGGATCGGCGTCCGGGCCGGTGATGGCGGTTGCCGCCACCGGCACCGGTGCTCACATCCCGGCGCCGACCGAGCTCAGCCAGATGACCGCGACAAGCATCCCCTGCGTCAAGTAACTGCCGCCCCGACACGGTGGCGTGGCATTCGTTGTTGCGGCCACGGGGCGCACGCGTAATTGGCGGATAACCCGGGAACGCTTTGGGCGACGGATCGAAAGTCGCATGGCCGAAGAGCCTGTGACCTGCACTGATGCTTGTGGTCCCGGCTGGGACTGACAGTTTGGCCCTATTATGGCCCCATAGAATCCCTCGGGCCGCGTCAGGGACTGGCGCACGACCGCCGGCGTTCCACCGCGTAGTGCTCGGAGCACTGCGATTCGGCCATGCGTTTGCCTCCGCAGGTGTTTGTTTCGAACTCTGATCTGTGAGGGACGCCCGTGCCTGAGCCGAAGGCCGTGCCTGGTGCCCTCTCACCCGACCGGATCGGTGACGACGATGAGGCTGCCAGTGACCGTCGCGGAGTTGCCGTTCGATCCTCGCTCATGGGTAAGGCTAGGAGAACGCCTAGTCAAGGCTTGTCGTCGGACGCGCCGCACGGCGTCGAGTTCTTCCAGCGGCATCCCGACGACGACCCTGCGGCGAGCGCCCCTGGCTTCGAATTCCTGATCGCGTGCCCCTAAGGTGCAGGCGACGATGCTCGCGGTTCTCAAGGCCGTAGCCGAAGCGGTTCGCCGGGGGCGGGCATTGGGAAGCGATGCACGGGTCAATGACCGGGTGGCACGAGGTCCGAGCCGATGGGTCGAAGCCACGCAGGCACTACCGCCTGTTCTGTCGCCTGGACACTGATGCGCGCTGGAGGTCGACCGACCGATCCTCGCTGTGATCACGGGTATGAGCAAGCCGGTGCGAACGACGTTCAGTGACGCGCCTATGTCCGCTGAGGAGCGTGAGCGGATCACCGAGCCGCCACAGGTGTGTAACTCGGCTACGCCCGTGTGTCCACCGGCCATCAATCCCTCGACCAGCAACTCGACGCACTAGCCAAAGCGGGCGTCGACTTCGAACCGCACCTACAGCGACAAGCTCTCGGAGCCGCCTTGCGACCTGCCAACACGTGCACCGTCCTGCACTGTCTGCCGCCAAAGGATTGGACGGAGCCCGGGTTCATGGGATTGGGGATGATCTACACCGCGATGCCGGTCACCAACGCGGTCCCGGCCGTGGTGGCCGCCAAACCGGGATCGTGACGCTTGCCGATTTGCCACCGGTCACTGGCCGGGTGGCGCGCTAGACCTATGCCGTCCGCGACATCTACGGAACCCCGAGGAACGCGTCCGTGCACTAAGGTCTAGCATGCTTAGCCGAGCAAAGGTTCTGTCGACATCGGTGCGATGGCGCAAGGAAGCATGCTCTCCGACAGGGCGTTACAAGCCAGGATCGGTGCGCGGAAGGCGGTGAGGTGAGGTTGGTTCGTATTACCCGCGCGGTCAAACGGGTGTGGATACCCCTGGTTCTGGTGGTTGTCCTGGGTGTTTCGGGATTGGTCGTGTCGCGGCTGCACAAGATCTTCGGATCTGCCGACCTCAATGCGAATGCCGGCGCCGGGATCGAGATCGTGCAGTTCAACCCGAAGGTCGTCACTTACGAGGTCTCCGGCCCACCCGGGACCACCGCGAACATCAACTACTGGGACGAGAACGCCAACACGCATCAGGTCAACGCCGCCCCGCTGCCGTGGTCGTACACGATCTCGACGACACTGCCCGCGGTCAGCGCCAACATCATGGCGCAAAGCGACGGCGACCAAATCAGCTGCCGCATCACCGTGGACGGTGTGGTGCGAGAAGAGAAGAAAGCCGACGGCATGAACGCCCAGACCTTCTGCCTGGTGAAGTCCGCATGAGCGACCTGAACAGCAGGAGCCACCACGTGGGCACCGAAGGCACCGAGACCACCGGGCCGATCAGCATCGGCAGCCCCGCCAAGACTGAGCGCGGCCACCGGCCAGTCATCCCTCACGCAATCCGCATATTTGCGGTTCCGATCATCCTGGCCTGGGTGTTTGTGACGGTCGTCGTGAACGTCATCGTTCCCCGATTAGAAGTCGTCGGCGAACAACATTCGGCGCCGATGACCCCTGTGGACGCGCCGTCGATGAAGGCGATGATGCGTCTGGGTCATAACTTCCACGAATTCGATTCCAACAGCACCGTCATGATCGTCCTGGAAGGTCAGCAACCCCTCGGCGACGACGCGCACCGCTACTACGACAGCCTGATTCGCCAACTGCGGCAGGATCCCAAGCACATCCAGCACATCCAGGACTTCTGGGGAGACCGGCTGACCGCGGCCGGAGCGCAGAGCGCTGACGCCAAAGCCTCCTACGTCATGTTGAACCTCGCCGGCAACCAGGGCACGACGCTGGCGAACGATTCCGTCGAAGCCGTCCGCAAGGTGATCGACCGGAACCAGCCACCACCCGGGGTGAAGGCCTACGTCACCGGTCCCGCGGCGCTCAGTGATGACATGCACGTCATCGGTAACGCGACCCTGGCCAAGATCACGCTGTTCACCCTGGCGGCCATCGCAATCATGTTGCTTTTGGTCTACCGATCCATTGTGACCACACTCGTCCAGCTGTTCATGACTGGTATTGCGCTGGCATGCTCGCGGGGAGTCGTCGCAGTTCTCGCGTACCACGACGTATTCGGGCTCACGACGTTCGCCGCGAATATCCTCACGATGCTGGCGATCGCGGCCGGAACGGACTACGGCATCTTCCTGGTGGGCCGCTACCAGGAGGCACGCCAGGCCGGCGAGGATCGGGATACGGCGTACTACACCACGTTTCGCGGTGTGGCCCCGGTTGTGCTGGGGTCGGGCCTGACCATTGCCGGGGCAACGTATTGCCTGAGCTTCGCCCGGTTGCCCTGGTTCAGCACCATGGGCGCACCGGTGGCGATCGGAATGCTGGTCGTCGTGCTGGCCGCTCTCACGCTGGGTCCGGCCGTGATTTTCCTGGGTAGCAAGATCGGTCTTTTCGAGCGCAAGCGGGCGGCCCGGGGCCGGTTATGGCGGCGGGTCGGGACCGCGGTGGTGCGCTGGCCGGCACCGATTTTGGCCGTCAGCGCCGCCATCGTCCTCATCGGCATGATCGCCCTGCCGGGATATGTCACGAGTTACAACGATCGGTACTACCTGCCGACCAGCGCGCCGTCCAATCTGGGATATGCGGCCGCAGACCGGCATTTCTCTCAGGCCCGAATGAACCCCGACATGCTCATGGTCGAAGCCGACCACGACATGCGTAATCCGGCCGACATGCTGGTGTTGGACAAGGTGGCCAAAAACGTCATCCGCACGGTGGGCATCGCCATGATCCAGGACATCACCAGGCCGTTGGGGATTCCGATTCAACACAGCTCGATACCGTTTCAGAACAGCATGCAAAGTCAAACGACCATGCAGAACATGAACTTCCTGAAAGACAGAATGGCCGACATCCTGAAGATGGCCGACGAGATGCAGTTCATGATCGACACCATGCAGCGCATGTACAAAGTCACCCAAGATCTGTCTAATGCCGCCGACGACAGCGCAAGGACCACGGCGGAAACCTCGGCCATTACCGATGAATTGCGGGACCACCTCGCGGATTTCGATGACTTCTGGCGGCCGATACGCAGTTACTTCTACTGGGAAAAGCACTGCTTCGATATTCCCATGTGCTGGTCACTGCGATCCTTGTTCGACTCCTTGGACGGGATCGACAAGCTCGCCGACAAATTTCACGATCTCACCAGGGACATCCAGCGCACTGCTGCGGCGACGCACGAGATGCTGACATTGATACCGCCGATGATCGACACGATGAAGACCACCAAAGGACTCACCCTGACGATGTATGCCACGTTCTCGGCAATGATCCACCAGATGGAGGCCATGAGCGATACCGCGGTCGTCATGGGGCAAAGCTTCGATACGTCGAAAAACGACGACTTCTTCTATCTGCCCCCGGAGGCGTTCGGTAACCCGGACTTTCAGACGGGACTGCGAATGTTCTTGTCGCCGGATGGTAAGTCGGCGCGGTTTTTCATCACCCATCAAGGCGATCCGATGACCCCGGAAGGCATCTCGCGTGTCGCCGCCGAGCGGACCGCCGCGCAGGAGGGGCTGAAGCAGTCCTCGCTGTCGGATGCCAAGGTTTATCTCGGCGGTACCGCCGCAACATTCAAGGACATGCACGACGGCGCTAAATATGACCTGATGATTGCGGTGATATCGGCACTCACGCTGATCTTCATGATCATGCTGCTGCTGACCCGAAGCCTGGTTGCCGCGTTGGTTATCGTCGGGACCGCGGCCAGCTCAATTGCCGCGTCGTTCGGCTTGTCGGTGCTGGTCTGGCAGGACCTGTTCGGCATCAAAATCCACTGGATCGTCATGGCGCTGTCCGTCATCATCCTGTTGGCCGTCGGATCCGACTACAACCTGCTGCTGGTCTCTCGGTTCAAAGAAGAGATCCACGCCGGACTCAAGACCGGGATCATCCGGTCAATGGCCGGCACCGGCGGCGTGGTGACGGCCGCGGGTCTGGTGTTCGCCTTCACCATGGCTGCCATGCTCGGCAGCGACTTGCGGGCGCTCGGCCAGTTCGGCTCCACGGTCTGTGTCGGTCTGCTGCTCGACACGCTGATTGTGCGCACATTGCTGATGCCGTCGATCGCCACGCTGCTGGGACGCTGGTTCTGGTGGCCGCAAGTCGTGCACCCTCGCGGTGAAAACGTCCGACGAACCTGATGCGGCTCAAGCTTGATTGCCCACCTGCCCCCACAAGTGGGTGGGGGTACCTCCCTCTGGGGGCGTGCCCCCACCCTCTGGGAACGTACCCCCAACGCCGTCTGCATCGTCGCCGGGCTACGGTTCTGCTAGTTCCAGACAGACCGCGACGGCTCCGGCGCCGACATGCACGCCGAGCACTGGCCCCAATGGGGTGACGATCGCCGGCTCGCACGCCGGTACTCGCTGCGCCAGCGCCGCCGCCACCTCGTTCGCGCCGTCCGGATTGGCAACATGGTGCACCGCCAGGGCAGCGGAGCCCTCGCCGACGACCTCGCAGACCCGGTCGATCATCGCCTCCGTCGCATGGCGGACGGTGCGCACCCGTTGGGCCAGAACAAGTTTGCCGTCCTCGATACGTAGCAGCGGCTTGAGCGCCAGTGCGGTGCCCAGCCACGCCTTGGCCCCGCCGATCCGCCCGCTACGGCGCAGGTTGTCCAGCCGGTGCACCAGCAAGAACGCGTGGCTGCGGGACACGGCCGAATCCGCAGCGTACGCAACGGTGTCCAGGTCGCCGTTTGCGGCCGCGGCCCGCGCGGCGGCCAGCGCGACAAAGCCGGTGCCCATCGCGGCCGACTTCGAGTCGATGACCCGCACGGCCGGGCTGAACTCGGCCGCGGTCCGTTCGGCGGCGCCGTATGTTCCCGACAATGCCGACGAAATGTGCACTGCCACCACACCGTCGCCGCCCCCGTCGGCCAATGCCTGCTGGTAGGCGATGCGGAGTTCGGCCGGGGTCGCCGCCGCGGTCGTAGTGTGGCGCTGGTAGACGTCGTCGGGGATCTCGTCCACACCGTCGCGCAGATCGACGCCGTCGACCAAGATGTGCAACGGAACTACGCGTATCGCCCACTTTTCGAGCAGATCGGCCGGCAAGCGCGACGACGCATCGGTCACCACCACGACAGCCATGATTCAGCCGCGTGATTTCTCGTTCGGCACCCCTGCTTCGGCCAGCGCCTTGAGCATCAGCTCCGCGACCGCCTGGTGGGCTTCGAAATTCCAGTGAATGCCGTCGGGATTGCCACGCCCATTCATAATGTGTTCAGCCACAGCGGCTTTGAGATTCACCAAAGGAACATTGTGGCTGTGCGCCCATCGGGTGATCGCGGCCACGGTCCCCGAGCGGCCATGGTGAGCCTTACGGTATGTCTTAGCGATGTGCACCGACGGCAGCGACGCCACAATCGGGATGCCGGGGCGATTGAAATCGATTGCGCCACGGGTCTGTTCAAGGTATTCGGCACTCAAGTGCGGCGGCAACGCGGACCTGG
This sequence comes from Mycobacterium sp., assembly GCA_035515675.1. Lineage (GTDB taxonomy): Bacteria > Actinomycetota > Actinomycetes > Mycobacteriales > Mycobacteriaceae > Mycobacterium. Next base: position 19,208 of record DATJBA010000258.1, on the reverse strand, counting down.
CCACCGGTGACAGCCTGGGCTGCAGCCAGGCGTAGCCATCACCGACCCAGCGCCGCAGCCACGGCGGCCGTACATAGCGGATCAGCTCGCGCAACGCGGTCGGCAGCACCGAAGGCAGCGAATCCATTCCGCCGGTCGCGAAGATCACCGCACCCGCCCTGGGCAGCGCCGCCCAGGCCCGCGGGTCCTGGGTTGCCGCCCACCAGATGTCCCGGCAGGTCCAGCCGATACGGCCGATCAGTTCCAATTCCCAACCTAATTGCGAGGCAACGATATTGGGCCAGATACGCGAATCATCGGCGGGCAACCCCCCGCTGGGCCCATAGTAGGCCAGCGAGTCGGCGAACACCAGCAGTGTCGGTCGTATCTCAGAGGACATCGTTGGAGACCTGCGCCGAAGCGTTCCACACATCGAGACGCCAGCGGATGCTGTCAAAGTCTGCGCCGAAATCATTGGAGTGACCCGAGAGCTGCACCCAACTGGCATTGCCCATGCGGCCCAGAATCGGCCACTTGGCGACCGGAAGCTTCAGCAGCGCAGCCGACAACGCGGCGATTAGGCCGCCGTGGGCCACCAGCACCACCGGCCGATCCGGTTCGTTCGGGTCGCCCCATTCCGGATCGCCGGATACCAGCTCGGCAACCAACGGCCGACTGCGGGCGGCCACATCGACCCTGCTCTCCCCGCCATGCGGTGCCCACGTTGCGTCTTCGCGCCATGCCAGCCGGGCGCCCGGCGCCTCGATGTCGATCTGGGTGTGGGTCAAGCCCTGCCAGTCGCCAAGATGGGTCTCCCGCAACCGGTCGTCCACCCAGACCCTCACCCCGGTCCGCTCCCCCAGCTTGATCGCCGTGTCGTAGGCGCGCCGCAGATCCGACGAAACGATCCGCAACGGCTGCATCTTGCCCAGCACCTCGGCGGCGGCGACCGCCTGCGCACGGCCCAGTTCACTGAGCTCGGTGTCCAGCTGGCCCTGCATCCGGCTACCGAGGTTGAAGTCGGTTTGCCCGTGCCGCAACATCACCAGACGATGGACCCTCATTGCGCGGTCGCTGTATCCGCCGATAAGTCCACCGGCACTACCGGGCAGTCACCCCACAGCCGGTCCAGGGCGTAGAAGTTGCGGTCGTCCTGATGCTGGATGTGTACGACGATGTCGCGGTAATCCAGCAGCGTCCAGCGGCCTTCCCGGGCACCCTCGCGGCGCGCCGGCCGGTAGCCCGCCTTGCGCATTTTCTCCTCGACCTCGTCGACGATGGCGTTGACCTGCCGCTCGTTGGACGCCGAGGCGATGACGAAGCAGTCCGTGATGGCCAGTTGATCTGAGACGTCGATGACGACGACATCGTTGGCCAGTTTGGAGGCGGCCGCGCGGGCGGCCACGGTCGCCATATCGATCGCTTCCCGGGTGGCGGTCACGTGTTGTTCCCGGTGGCCAGGCGGGACGTCGTCGGGGTTACGGTCCCCTCGGCCCCTTCGTCGTGGGGTCTGCGGTAGAGCCGGCGCTTGGAGACGTACTGCACGACGCCGTCGGGCATCAGGTACCACAGCGGCCGGCGCTGCTCGGCGCGTCGACGACAGTCGGTCGACGAGATCGCCAGCGCCGGGATCTCGACGAGGGTCAACGCGTCGGCGGCCAGCTCGCCCAGAACACCGGTGATGTGCTCGTTGCGCAGCTCGTAGCCGGGCCGGCTGACCCCCACGAACCGGGCCCACTCGAACAGCTCCTCCCAGCCGTGCCACGACAGAATGGAAGCCAGCGCATCGGCGCCGGTGATGAAGTACAACTCGGAATCAGGGTTGAGGGCGTGCAGGTCGCGCAGCGTGTCCCTGGTGTAGGTCGCGCCGGTGCGGTCGATGTCGACCCGGCTCACCGAGAAACGGGGATTGGACGCGGTGGCGATCACCGTCATCAGGTACCGGTCCTCGGCGGCGGAGACGTGCCGGTCCTTTTGCCAGGGCTGACCGCTGGGCACAAACACCACTTCGTCGAGGTCGAACAGGTCGGCGACCTCACTGGCGGCAACCAGGTGGCCGTAATGGATGGGATCAAACGTCCCACCCATCACTCCTAACCTGCGAAGCTGCTTTTGCACGATTTGCCAGCTTACTGGAGCCGGGTGGGGCAGCTCAGTGCGTGCACCTGGCGGCCCTTGGCTTATGGTAATTTTTAGGCATGCGTGCAACCATCGATAAGGCAGGACGATTGGTTATCCCCAAACCACTGCGTGACCACCTTGGCCTGCGCCCGGGGGAAGTTGAGGTGACCGCCGACGGCGCCGCACTGCGTGTCGAACCACTCGCCGGCGACCTTCTCGACGAGCGAGAGGGGCGCCTTGTGATACCGGCGGGCGGGGCGCAGATCAACGATGCCGTTGTGCGCACGTTGCGCGATGCCGGCCAGCGGTAACACACCTGCGGTGCTGGTCGACACGAGCGTCGCCGTGGCACTGGTGGTTGCCGACCATGAGGACCACGAAGACACCTTCCGAGCGCTTCGCCGCCGGGCGCTCGGCCTCGCCGGGCATGCCGCATTTGAGACCTTCTCCGTATTGACCCGCCTACCGCCGCCAGCGCGACGGACTCCGGCGACCGTCGCGCAGCTGCTTACCCGCACATTTCCCGAGACCAAGTTCCTCGGGGCTGGTGCAGCGGCGTCGCTGCTGTCCGAGCTCGGAGCGGCAGGGATTGCCGGTGGCGCGGTCTACGACGCGCTTGTCGGCGCCGTGGCCAACGAGTACCGCCTCACTCTGGCGACGCGCGACCGCCGGGCAATGGAGGTCTATCGCACGCTCGACGTGGACATCGAACTGCTGGGCTGAGCCGCCGCGCGCTGCGCGAGCGTGCATGTTCCCCCGCAAGCGGGTGGGGTCCCCGCACCGCAGGGGAGTGCCCCCAGTACGGCGACACGCCGACAAACCTGTACTACTGCACACGCTCACCACCAAAAGGGGCGCGTACTCGTCACACCGGCAGCAACTGGTCGATCACCGCGGCCAATTGCTTGGCGGACCGACATTCGTGCATCGTGATCACTTCTTGATAGCGCGGCACCGCCGAGTCGCCGCTGCCCCACAGGTGTTTGGGCTCCGGGTTCAGCCAGTGCGCGTGCCTGCTGGCGGTCACCATATGGGCCAGCAATTCGGTCTCCGGGTTGCGGTAGTTGGTGCGGCCGTCCCCGAGCACCAACAGCGAGCTGCGCGGCGACAGCACATTCGGAAACGCCTGCACGAACGAGGCGAACGCGTTGCCGTAGTCGGAATGCCCGTCGCGGCCGTACACACCAGCCTCCCTGGTGATCCGCTGGATAGCCACGGCCAGATCGGCATCCGGGGAGAACAAGTGGGTCACCTCGTCGGTGGTGTCGATGAAGGCGAACACGCGCACACGCGAGAATTGTTGGCGCAGAGCGTGTACCAGCAGCAGGGTGAAGTGGCTGAACCCGGCGACGGAACCAGACACGTCGCACAGCACGACCAGTTCCGGACGCGCGGGGCGGGGTTTGGCCAGCACCACGTCGATCGGCACGCCGCCGGTGGACATCGACTTGCGCAGTGTCTTACGCAGGTCGATCGACCCGGCCCGGGCGCGACGTCGGCGCGCCGCCAGCCTGGTCGCGAGAGTGCGAGCCAGCGGCGCCACCACCCGTCGCATCTGCCGCAGTTGCTCACTAGAGGCGCGCAGGAACTCGACGTTCTCGGAAAGCTGTGGGATTCCGTACATCTGGACGTGGTCGCGGCCGAGTTGCTCAGCGGTGCGCCGCTTGGTCTCGGCGTCGACCAGCTTGCGCAGTTGCGTGATCTTCTGCGCGGCAAGGGCTTTGGCGATCTGTTGCTGGGTAGGTGTGGGCTCGTCGCCATAGGGGGCGAGCAGCCCCGCCAGCAGCTTGCCTTCCAGCTCGTCCAGTGCCATGGCCTTGAGCGCCTGGTAGGAGGAGAACGACGGGCCGCGGCTGGAGCTGTATTTGCCGTACGCCTCCACGATCCGGGCGATCATCGCCACCAGCCGCTCATCCAGGTCGGCCAGGTCCTCGTTGTCGGTCAGCAGATCCAACAGCATTTGGCGCATTGCCTCGACGTCGTCGGGCGGCAAACCACCGGACTCTTCCGCGTCGTCTGCCTCGCCTTCTGAGACCACCGCACGCGCGCCCAATGCCGCGGGAAACCACAGGTCGAACATGGCGTCGTAGGTCTCGCGGTGATCGGGCCGGCGCAGCACGGCGCAGGCGATGCCCTCGCGGAGCACCTCACGATCGTCCAGGCCCAGGGTGGCCATCACTCGACCGGCGTCTACCGTCTCGGAGGGTCCCACCGAAATCCCTTGTCCACGAAGCGCTTCCACGAACCCCACCAGGTGGCCGGGCAGCCCGTGCGGGGCGAGCGGGCGGGTGGGTCGGATGCGGCGGGCGACCATCAGTTGAGCCTGAGTTCCCCGGCCGCGCGTTGCAGGTCGGATTGGTGTTTGAGGACCACGCCGAGTGTGGCGGCAACGACCGCGTCGTCAATGGTGTCCAAGCCCAACGCGAGCACCGTGCGGCCCCAGTCGATGGTCTCGGCGATGGACGGCACTTTCTTGAGCTGCATCCCGCGCAGCACGCCGATGATGCGCACCAACTCCTCGGCGAGGTGCTCGGGTAGCTCGGGAACTCGGGACAGCAAGATGCGGCGTTCCAGGTCGGGGCTGGGGAAGTCGATGTGCAAGAACAGGCACCGACGCTTGAGCGCCTCGGACAGTTCGCGGGTGGCGTTGGAGGTCAGCACCACGAATGGCGCCCGCTCTGCGGTGAGCGTGCCCAGTTCGGGAACGGTCACCGCGAAGTCGGACAGCACCTCCAGCAGCAGGCCCTCGATCTCGATGTCGGCCTTGTCGGTCTCGTCGATGAGCAACACCGTCGGTTCGGTGCGCCGGATGGCGGTCAGCAACGGACGGGACAGCAGGAACTCCTCGCTGAACACGTCGATCTTGGTCGCCTCCCAGTCTCCGGAGCCGGCCTGGATGCGCAGGATCTGCTTGGCGTGGTTCCACTCGTACAGCGCGCGAGCCTCGTCGACCCCCTCGTAGCACTGCAGCCGCACCAGCCCGGATCCGGTGGCCTGGGCGACGGCACGGGCCAGCTCGGTCTTGCCGACGCCGGCGGGGCCTTCCACCAGCAGCGGCTTGCCGAGCCGGTCGGCCAGGAACACCGCCGTCGCGGCAGCGGTGTCCGGCAGGTAACCGGTCTCGGCCAACCGTCGCGAGACGTCGTCGATGTCGGCGAACAGCGGCGTGGGCCGGGCGGGCACGCTCACAATCTCAGTTCTCCTAAAGCACTTTGGGTCGGGGTGTCAGGCTGGACGGATCTGGCCGTCGCCCCAGGCGATCCACTTGGTCGAGGTCAATTCCGGCAGCCCCATCGGGCCGCGGGCATGCAGCTTCTGGGTGGAGATGCCGATCTCGGCCCCGAAGCCGAACTGCTCGCCGTCAGTGAATGCCGTCGACGCGTTGACCATCACCGCGGCCGCGTCGACTCCGTTGGTAAATCGTTGTGCGGCCGCCATATTGGTGGTCACGATGGCCTCGGTATGTCCGGTGCCGTACTCGTTGATGTGGGCGATCGCGGCGTCGACGCCATCGACCACCGCCACCGCGATGTCCATCGAGAGGTATTCGCGGCGCAGGTCGTCCTCGCTGGGATCGAGATGCACCGTCACCCCGGCATCCTGCAGCGCAGCCACCAGCCTGGGCACGGCATGCTCGGCGATCGCGACGTCGACCAGCAACGTCTCGGCGGCGTTGCAGACGCTGGGCCGACGGGTCTTGGAGTTCAGCAGGATCCGTTCTGCCACGTCAAGGTCGGCGCCTTCATGCACGTAGACGTGACAATTGCCGACACCGGTCTCGATGGTGGGCACCTGCGCGTCGCGGACCACCGCGTCGATCAGGCTCGCTCCCCCGCGCGGGATCACCACGTCGACCAGGCCGCGGGCCTGAATCAGGTGAGTGACCGTGGACCGATCAGCGGACGAAAGCAGCTGGACCGCATCGGCGGGCAAGTCCTCGCTGACCAGCGACGCACGCAGCACGTCGACGAGCGCCCGGTTGGACTTCGCCGCCGACGCACTCCCGCGCAGCAGCACGGCATTGCCGGACTTGAGCGCCAAACCGAAAGCGTCGACGGTGACGTTGGGCCGGCCCTCGTAGATCATGCCGATCACGCCGAGCGGAACCCGCTGCTGGCGCAAATGCAGCCCGTTGGGCAAGGTGTAGCCGCGCAGCACCTCTCCGACCGGGTCGGGCAGCCCCGCGACCTGGCGCAGACCGGCGGCGATTCCGTCGACACGCTTGGAGTCCAACGCCAGCCGGTCGAGCATCGCGGTCGGTGTGCCGACGGCCCGGGCAGCCTTCAGATCTTCGGCGTTGGCCGCCAGGATCAGATCGGCGTGGGCCGCTACCGCCTCTGCCGCGGAGTGCAGCGCCGCGTTCTTGGCGACCGTCGGCAACAACGCGAGGGCGCGGGCTGCGACCCGGGCGCGGCGCGCAGCGTTGTAGACCTCCCGACATAAGTCGGGAGGCGATGGTGCTTGCAGACTCATTGAATCAGGGTATCGGTACTTAGCTGGCCAAGTCAGGCGGCCCGCTTTTGATGGTCAGGTCACCCACCCGGTCGGGGCGAATTGCCCGCAGCGCCTTAGTGTGTCGCTCGTCGATAAGCCGGCCCAGGTCCTGCAGCAGCGTCGGCTTGCTCATCACGATCTGTTCGAGGTGTTCGCGATCGATCTCAAGCGCGGTCACCTCGTCCAGCGCGTATGCGCCGGCCGGATTGGGTTGACGTGTCAGCGTGGTCACACCGAGAAACGAGCCCTCGCTGAGCGTGGCGATGGGCACGACAGCACCGTCCTCATTCGTGGTGGTCAGCCGCACATTGCCGGCGACCAGGAAGCTCATGCCCTTGGGCACTAGACCCTCGTATTGCACTATTTCGTCGGCGCCGTACCGGAGCACCCTCGCGTACGGAACCAGTGACCGCTGCTCGCTAATGCTCAGTCGCAGTTTCGGCGCCACCACCCTGCACAACGCGTCCTCCACGCGTTCGGTCGTCGAGAAGTCGTCGTCGGCGCCGTCGAGGTGAAGCTTTTCCCTCCGCGCGGCGTACCAGACCCAGCGCAGGAATGTCGCTTCCGCGGCGCCGTCGTCGGCGGGTGAATTCAGCCCGATCGTCGTGCGGTACTCCGCGCCGCCGAGGGCAACGGAGGTGGGCATGGTCCCGGGCTTCAGCTGGGGCAGCGCGCTGGCAAGCCGCGTCAGCATCGCACACACCTGGTCGGGCGGATCGGCGGTGGAAAATGTGGTCGCGACCGCGGATTTGTGAGCGCCACTCGGGCGGCTGAGGTTGGTGAACGACGTGCCGGCCAGCATCGAGTTCGGCGTGATCCGCAGTCCACTGCCGGTCTCGATGTGTACAGCCCGCCAGTTCACCTCGACGACGCGTCCCCGCGCCGTCGGCGTGTCCAGCCAATCATTGAGCCGGAAGGGCTGCTCGAACAGCATGAACAAGCCCGAGACGATTTGGCCGACGGAGCTCTGCAACATCAGGCCGATGACAACCGATGTGACACCCAGCGCGGCGAACAAGCCGCCGACCCGCACCCCCCAGACATCGGACAAGATCAATGTCAGCCCGACACCGATCAGCGCGAACCGAGCGACGTCGAGGAAGATCGCGGGCAACCGTTTGCGCCAGCTCCCTTCGGGTGCGCCCTGAAACACGGTGGCGTTGAGCCCGGACAGCAGCAACACCAGCACCAGGAAGCCGAACACCGTGGCCAGGATGCGCACCGACGTGTCGCGGGCCGGGACCTGCGCGGCCTTGACCAGCAGCAACAAGAGCGCACCGAGCGGCAAAAGGTAGTTGCGCAGCAGGCTTACCTGCCTGGCCAGGTGGCTGTTCCTGCGAACGAGTATGTGCTGCAGCTCCGTGAGAATGATCAGCCCGGCCGGCAGTCCGACCGCGATCCCAACGGCCCAGTAGAACCATGACGTATTGAACACGCTCATGACCGCTCCGCCAATCGCCAGATCGGAAGCTCTGATCCGCCGACCGAAATCGTGCCGGCCGGCGTGAACTGGCGCACGTCCCGCATTACCTCGTATACGTGCGAGGTGACGTAAATGCCGGGCTGCGGCGAGCCACTGTGCATTTGGTAGGCGAGGCTTACCGCGGCGCCCCACATGTCGTAGACAATGCTTGCCGGACCGACCAGCCCGCTGATGACGTCTCCGGTGGCGATACCGATCCGGAGGCGCAGCTCGTGGCCGGTTTGGCTATTGAACCGATCGATAACGCGCCGGATTTCGAGCGCAAAGTCGACGGTTCGGTGAATGCTGTCCAGCCGCGGCGTATTAGCGCCGCAACTGGCGAGATAGCCGTTGTGGAACGTGCGAATCCGTTCGACACCCAGGGATTCTGCCGCCGAGTCGAACTGGCGGAACAGCTCGTCGATGATTCCGACCAATTCGTCACCGGATAGATCGCTGGAAATCTCATCGAGCCCAACGATTTCGGCGAACAGCACGGCGACGTCCTGGTGCTCTTGTGCGATGGTCTTTTCCCCGTGGCGATAACGTTGGACGACCGGCTCGGGCATCATCGAAAGCAAGAGACGGTCGTTTTCCCTGCGCTGCTCGTTGAGCAGCTCCTCTTTGATCTGCAGATTCCGGCTCATCTCATTGAAAGCCGCTGTGAGGTCGCCGATTTCATCGCGTGACTTCACTGGGATGTTGACGTCGTAATCACCGGAGCTGATCTTTTGCGTGCCGGCCTCCAGCCGCCGGATCGGCCGCATCATTACCTGGGCGATGACCATGGAGGCCACACAGATGACGACAATCATCGCCACGGTGACCAATATAAGCACCCTGCCGAAGGACGCTGCGGCCGCGAACCCCTGGGCGGTGTCCCGCGTTGCCAGAATCGACCAGTGCAGATCGGAGTCCGGCACATTCAACGGCGCATAGGCCTGCAGCTCTTCATTGCCGGTGTAGTCGGTGGCGGTCGTCGTTCCGGTCTGTCCGCGTTGGGCCGCGCGCAGACCCGCGGTCGCGACGGGCTGCACTAGGATCGTGCTACCAATCTGGATCGCTCTGTTCACCACGTCCGGCGGGCTGCCGGCAGCCACGGCTTCACGCCGGTATTGCTCCGGGTCTTCCAGGAAGAGCCGGGAATCAGAACGCATCAGACCGTCCGGACCGGCCAGATAGGTCTCCGTCCCGTTGCCCATGCCGGCGGCTTTCCACCGCTTGTCGGCGGTCATGATCCTGTTGATCTTGGCGATCGGCAAGGGCAGCGCTATGACGCCCTCGGTCGTGGCGCCCACTACGACCGGCGCCACCAACCACGCCGTGGGCACGTCGAGTTGCGGCTGATACGGCTTGAAATCGGTGATCCAGGTGAAGTCGACGGCGTTGGCGCCCAACGCCTTCAGGTAAGCGTCGCGCAGATTGGATTCGCGATACGGGCCCGTCAGAATGTTGGTACCCAAGTCGGGGCCTTTTCTTTGGCTGTAGACGATATTGCCCCCGGTGTCCAGCAGCACCGCGTCGCCGTAATCGAAGCGGGTGACGATTTCCCGGAAGTAGCTGTTGAAACGGGCATTGGCCGCCGACCATGCGCTGCCCTCGCCGGCGTCGTCAAGCCGCATCGAGTCATTATCCGAAGTGAATGGTGCAGTGTAGTAGGCCTGAAGGTAGTTCTGCGCGGGGGAACTCGGCAGCAGCGCGGTGATGTCGAGTTTTTCACCAGTCGTGCGTTGGACCGGTTTGATGAGTTCGTTGTTGTAGTAGCTGACGATCGCCTGCTGCTGCGCGGGATTGATCGTCGCCGCCGACAGTTGATCGAAGCCGGCGGTGAACTGCGCGACCGCATCGATCACGGTCAGTCCGCGCGCGTAGACGACCAGCGAGTTCGTCAGGTCGGAGAACAGCGTTTCGATGGCGCGCTTCTGCGACTCGCGCAACTCGACCAACCGCTGGTACGCCGCGGTCTTCAGCGAGCTGCGGCCAGTGTGAGCGCAGACGACGACAATGGCCGCCACCGAGACGATACTCGACAACAGCAGCAACACCATGAGCTTGGATTGGATGCTCGTGCGGAAAAGCCGCCGACGGCGGCGCTTAGTCTTCTGGCTGGTCTGGGTCTGACTCGTCTCGCTCTTCTCGGCCGGTGCGGTTTCGGCCTCCGGTTCCGAATCCGTTACCTCGCCCGACGTCAATCGCCTTCCTCCTGTCACCGGCTGGATTCAGCATCGCTAACGCAGCAGACTAGCGCGCGGAGATCGAGATATTGGCGATTGCCGCAAAAGGATTAGCGTCGAGAAAACCGGCGTGATGCTTAAGCGGCCTTACGGGTCGTCGTCTTCGTCCCCGTCGCGGAGGAGTTTTTCGGGATGCCAGAAGGTGTTGGTTCTGCGTTGGCCGCGATCCAGGTGGGCTGGGGGATCCATTCGGTGTCACCCTTGGCGTTTTTGCGGGTGGTCCAGCCATCGGGTTGCACCAGTGGGTGATCGGATCGGCAGGCCAGGGTCAGCGTGTTGACCTCGGTGCAGTGGGTGGTGGCCCAGTCCTCGACATGGTGGACTTCAGACCAGTACCCGGGCACGTCGCAGCCCGGCCGCGTGCAGCCGCGGTCCTTGGCGAAAAGGTGCGGATTATGCACTACTAGTAACTGACGCTGAGCATCTACGCCGACTACATAACGCAAGGACGACGGCGGCGTGCCGGACGCCCTGCCCGAGCCAACCGCCCCGGCTACGAACGTCGTGGAGTTGCGGCGGCAGACGCGCTAGGGAACGCGCAACAATATTGGCGTCCACGGGTGGTCGCCCACTTCCACGACACCTTGGCTGTCCACGGTGAATCCGCGTAGAGACTTGTGTTCTAACGCGAAGCGTTTCTGCCTGATTCCGGCCAGACTCCGACGTCTCCAACGTGCGCCATTCCAGTCGGGCGGTTGCTCCTTACCCTCCTTGACCCAGTCCGGTGCGAAGAATACTTCTTCGCCGAAGGCCATCAGTTCGGCAGCGTGAGCATCGTAGTCAACGCGTTCCGGCTTCATCTTTTCCTTGACTTTGAGCCAGAACCACTTGTAAAACTCTCGCACCGACTCTGAGTAGCGACTAATGATCGGGACCAGGCTGATCGAATCCTCCTGACTTTCAAGGTAAGTCCGTACCTTCGCCGTTAGGCCGTCCCATGCCAATAGTGGCTTGATGTCCAGCCAGAATTGGATCTGAACGATCGGAAAGTCTTTTGACCAGAACGTCGTGTCCGTCGTTGGATCGACGCGCGGCAGAAACTTGTGCTGCGAGTAGTTGCGGAGTTCCACGAGCAGTTCCGCCTCATCGGTTTCGAAGACCTCCAAACGCTTCGTCGTGTACTCGCCTTGCTCGAACTCCGAAAGCTCCCCGCCAATCTTTGGCCACACGTCGCGGAGAACTGCGCGCTGTCCAGAAATCAACGAACTCGCTGCTGCCAGCGTATTAAGGAGGAGTCGTGACATCTCCGCGCTGTACGGGTCGCCAATGTCCGGGTCGAACGGTTGATCATTTGCCTGCGCGGGGAAGCGCACGACGTGGGCCTCAAGTTCCTGGGCGTTCCTGCTAAAGGCGTAGGACGTCAGGTTTAGTTCTCGAAGCATCGAAATGTTTTTGTACGCATTGGTGGCCATCAACATTGCCTGGCGCCGCTTGTACCCGGCGATCCACGGGTGGGTCCAGGACGTGACAGTCTCTTGGTCATCAGGCGGTTCGTCCACCCCACCATGGTCCCACCGACTGTTGGCGGCGGTGGGGGCTGGCAGCATCTTCAAGCGGGGCGTTGGCCACGTTCGCCCTCGTGTAACCGGTGCGCCCAGATCGCTGCTGCGATCAGGCGCGGCGGCAGCGACCGCTTGGATAGGCCGGAGTTGCACTCTTCGCACATGACGGCCAGGTTCTCGTCACTCGTCAGGTCGTCGTCCGACAGGCCCACCAGGCGGCCGTCGTGGACGGAAACCAGATGACCGACCTCTAGGGGAACGTCGCTGTCGCTGCGGTGGCACATGATGCAAGCGAAGTTGTCGCGCAAGAAGATTCGACTGCGCTGCCGGGGCCGGACATCCGGCCTTGTGCTCAGTGATCGACGTTCCCGGCCGGTCTCCGACCGTGGCGCGTTGTAGCAATACCGTTGGCACTGAGCGCATCTCACGGTGTCTTGACCGTTGCGCGTGGTGATGGTGCCGTCCGGGCAGCCACAACTCGGACACGGTGCGCGCATGCGGTGCGCGCCCTGGTCCGCCGAGGTGGTCATACCCGAAAAGTTACGGCCGGCTAGACACAGCGCAAAGCTGTCCTCTGGATGAACAGAGGCAACAAGCTGGGGATAAGGCAACCAACCCTGTGAATAGCGGTGTGCATAACCTTGTGGATGACACGCGTGGTAGGGCGGGATTTTGGGGTAAACCGCTGCAAGACGGCATGCAGTGTCGGTTGCAACGGTGTGGACTAGAAATACTTCGGCGTGTCGGCCAGCGTTCACCCCTCGGGCGCGTTGTCGCGCCCCGTCTACTGTTGTCACGGTTGCCCGCCGCCACCAGTGCGCTGGTTCGCCCCTCGCGCGCCCAGGGCGGCAGACTCCCGGCGACACGCCAACAGGCTCACCGGCGCGGAACGCGACCAGCCCCTCGGGGCTACCGTCGTACACCTGACCGCTGGCCGCCACCATCCGGCCGCCCGTTGCGGGCCGCCAGCCGCGACTAAGGTCGACGGGCGGTATAAACGACGAGAACCCCCACAGGCGCCACCCAAAGACCTGGCTGACTTTGCCACCGCCCCGCGTTGGCTTTCGCCCGCTATAAGTGCATAACTCGTACCTATGCGGGCGTACAGAACAATTCGCTGGCCGGGAGACGCGAGTCGTTTGGTGTGATACAGCGCCAGGGCGTGGCCTTTGTCGAAGGTCGCCAGATAGTGATGGGCGTGGCGGGCCAGGCGAATAACGTCGCTCATCGGTAGCAGGCTGCCCCGCCGGTGAGTGCCTTACCGGCGGCTGCTTCGAGGTCTTTGAGGGTGGTGGTCACGATGAAGGAGGCCGGTAATCCGTTGTGTTGGCCGAGTTTTCCGCTGGCCAGTAGGGCTCGGAGCGCGGCGTTGAGGCCGTCGTGGTTGCGCTGGGTGGTGCTGCGGGTGTCACGCCGGGCGGCTTCCTCGGTCGCTGGGCCGTCGATGACCGGGGTGTCGTCGTCGGGGTTGCACAGGCCGGGGGCGGCGGTCTTGGCCTGGGGGTACCGCCCGCTTGCGGGGGCCACGGCTTCGAAGGCGGCGCGTGCTTCTGGCGTGAGCCAGCCGCTGAGCCGCGACATCCCGTCGAGGTCTTGCTTGCCCAGGGTTAGTCCGCGGCGGCGGGCGCGGTCGGCGTCGGCGTAGGTGCCGTCGGGGTTGAGGTAGCCGGTGAGCCGCTCGGCCAGTTTGGCCAGCTCGTCGGGCCGATGCCGGGTGGCCAGTTCGGCCAGATGGGCTTCGGCTTTGTCGCGGGTCTCCATATCGACGCTGCTGGGCAACTCGTCGAAGAACCGGCGGATCACCCGCACATGACCGGCGCCGATGCTGCCGTGACGTTGGGCGGCCGCTTTCCAGGCGCACTAAGATCCGCAACCGCCCCGGGGTGGTCAGCGCCTCAAACGACAGCGCGCAAACCCGGTCCACGTCGGCGTCGAGCGCATCGAAGACCTCGCCGATCTCCTCACGGTCACCCGAAAGCATGTTCGAATACTATCCGCGGCCACCGACAGAAAACGCCACCCTGAAACCACTGAAACCAAAGTGGCGCAAGTGGTTTAGCGCCGCAAACGGCCCTTAACGTGCCGTCGAATCCGACCCCACTAACGTGGGCGCAATGGCGCGGGTCTGCGTGGTCGGCAGCGTGAACATGGACCTGACGTTCGGCGTCGATACCCTTCCGCGCCCGGGAGAGACGGTGCTGGCCTCGTCGTTGAGCTACGCACCCGGCGGCAAGGGCGGCAATCAAGCCGTGGCCGCGGCGCGGGCGGGCGCGCGGGTGCAGTTCGTCGGCGCGGTCGGCGACGACGCTGCCGCCGAACAGTTACGGGCTCACCTTCTGGCCAACGGCGTCGGGCTGGACGGGACCGCCGGAATGCCGGGGCCGAGCGGTACGGCGATCATCGTGGTCGATGCCAACGCCGAGAACGCCATCGTGGTGGCGCCGGGAGCCAACGGGCGGTTGACGCTGGCCGCCGCGGCCGCACGCGAGGTCATTGCCGACTGCGACGTGTTGCTGACCCAGTTGGAGATTCCGTTGACGACGGCGGTGGCCGCGGCACGGCAAGCGCGGTCGGTCGGAGCGGTCGTCATGGTCAATGCCTCACCGGCCGGGCAAGATCAAAGCTCCCTGGCCGAACTGGCGGCAGTCGCAGACGTGGTGATCGCCAACGAAGCCGAAGCCGACGAATGGCCTTGGCTGCCAAACCACTTGGTGATTACTCTCGGTGCGCGCGGTGCCCGGTACGTTGGCGTCGACGGCGAGTTTCAGATACCTGCCCCGGCGATAGTGGCGGTGGACACCACCGGAGCCGGCGACGTGTTCGCCGGGGTGCTGGCGGCGAACTGGCCGCCTAACCCGGGTTCGCCGGCCGAGCGGCTGTGCGCGTTGCGGCGTGCCTGCGCCGCGGGTGCGCTGGCGACACTGGTGCTCGGTGCCGGTGACTGCGCACCGGATGCCGACGCGATCGACGCGGCGCTGCGGGACGGCCTTTCCTGACTACAGGGGCCGATTCGTCCCCGGTGTATTCGATCATGTGCACCGGCACAACGTGGTTCCAGGTCGCGCCGACCGTCCGCTATCAACTCGACGGTGAAAAACCGAACACGGTGAGCGGCAAGGACATCTTCCTGCACATCGCCAACGAGTACGGCGACGCCGCCAACCTGAGCCTGGAATTCGGCGGCCCCGGCCTGGCCGGCATCCCGATGCACGATCGGCGCACCATCGCAACCCAGGGCGCCGAGGTATCGGCCGATTTCAGCACGTTCGAACCCGACGACGTACTGACTTGCTTCCTCGACGACGCTGACGTGACCGGATACACCGTCGCCGCACCGGATCCCGGTGCCGCCTACCACGACGTCCGGCACATCGACCTGGCGAAGCTGGAACCCTATGTGGCGCGGCCGGGCACCGTCAGCCGCAACGGGCTGCCCGTCTCGCAGCTGGGCAGGCAGAAGGTGGACCAGGCGTTCATCGGGTCGTGCGCCAATGGTCAACTCGAGGACCTCGAGATCGCCGCAGAAGTGCTGCGCGGCAAGATTGTAGCCCCCGGGGTGCGGCTGTTGGTGACGCCCGCCTCACAGGCGGTGTACCGGACGGCCATGCGGCTGGGCTACCTGCAGGACCTCGCGGACGCGGGTGCCGTCATCACCAACTCCACCTGCGGCGCTTGTTTCGGCTACCACATGGGGGTCGTCGGGCCCGGCGAGGTATGCATCACGTCGAGCACCCGCAACTTCACCGGACGCATGGGCAGCACCGACGCGGAGATTTTCATGGCTTCGCCGGCGACCGTTGCCGCGTCCGCCATCACCGGCTACATCACCGATCCAAGGAGCGTGACGGCATGACAGTTGCCTTTAGCGGGAAGGTTTGGGTGTTCGGCGACAACCTCAACACCGACGCCATGTACCCGGCCTTCGCGATGAAGATGGACCCGCCGGAGGCGGCAAAGCACATCTTCCACGAGGTCCGCCCCGGCTGGACCGATCGGGTGTCGCCGGGCGACATCGTGCTGGCGGGCAAGAACTTCGGGCTCGGATCGTCGCGCCCGGTAGCAGCGCTGTTCATTGAGCTTGGCGTCGCTGGACTCGTCGCCGAGGAATTCAACTCGCTGTTTTTCCGCAATGCCGTGAATGCCGGCCTGCCGGCGATGACTCTGCCCAACGCCACCGCCGTGTTCGCCGAGGGTGATACCGGAACCTTCGATCTGACCGCGGGCACTTGGCGAAACGACACCACGGGAGCCTCGGGAACTGTCGCCAAACTGCCCGATCTGATCCTCGACATCATCGAAAGCGGCGGCGTCTTGCCGCGACTGGCAGCGCAGGGTTATCTGCCGGCCGAACTCGGCGACCTGCTGCGCTCGAGCACGGTCGCGATGCGTGGCGCCGGGAGCGACGCGTGACGGCACTCCCCCGTCGCTACTCCTCCGGTACCTCCCGTTCGATCTCGTCGAGCCAGATGCGCGCGGACATATCCGACGGGGCTCGCCAATCCCCTCGCGGCGACAGCGCACCCCCGTGCGACACCTTGGGACCGTTGGGCAATGCCGAGCGTTTGAACTGACTAAACGAGTAGAACCGCTGCACAAAGATCTGCAGCCAGTGCCGAATCTCCTTGAGCGAGTAGGACGGTCGTTTGTGCTCGGGGAATTCTGGCGGCCAGTTGCCATGCTCGGGGCCGCTCCACGCACGCCAGGCCAAAAACGCGATCTTCGACGGCCGGAATCCGTAGCGCAGCACATAGAACAGTGAAAAGTCTTGCAGGGCAAACGGCCCGACCTTCGCCTCGCTGCTCTGCAGCTCTTCCTCCTCACCGCTCGGAACAAGTTCCGGAGTGATCTCGGTGTCGAGCACCGACTGCAGCACTTCGCCCACCTGCGACTCGAATTGCCCAGACGAGATGACCCAGCGGATCAGGTGCTGGATCAACGTCTTGGGCACGCCCGCATTGACGTTGTAGTGCGACATCTGGTCGCCAACCCCGTATGTCGACCAGCCCAGCCCCAGTTCGGAGAGGTCACCGGTGCCCAGCACGATCCCGCCGCGCTGGTTGGCCAGCCGGAAAAGATAGTCGGTGCGCAGGCCAGCCTGGACGTTCTCGAAGGTGACGTCGTAGACCTTCTCGCCGCGTGCAAACGGATGACCGATCTCCTCGAGCATCAGCTCTGCGGTCTCGCGGATATCAATCTCGGAGAAGGTGACACCAAGTGCGCGGCACAGTTCGATTGCGTTGCGTTTGGTGCGATCTCCCGTCGCGAAGCCGGGCAGCGTGAACGCCAGAATGTCGCTGCGCGGGCGCTCTTCGCGGTCCATCGCGCGCGCGGCGACGATCAGCGCATGTGTCGAGTCCAGCCCACCGGAAATCCCGATGACGACCTTCGGGTAGTTCAACGCACGCAACCGCTGTTCGAGCCCCGCCACCTGGATGTTGTAGGCCTCATAGCAATCCTGTTGCAGGCGTTGCGGATCGGCCGGGACGAACGGAAACCGCTCGACCTCCCGCCGCAGTCCGATGTCACCGGCCGGTGGATCCAGCCGGAACTCGATGCGCCGGAACGACTCCGCCGAAGTCCGGTGGTGCCGCCGGTTGTCATCGAACGTCCCCATCCGCAACCGTTCTGAGCGGAGCAGCCCAGTGTCGACGTCGGCGATGCTGCGTCGCTCTCCTCTGGGGAAGCGCTCGGATTCGGCGAGCAGCACGCCGTTCTCCCAGATCATGGTCTGGCCGTCCCAGGCCAGGTCGGTTGTCGATTCGCCCTCGCCCGCGGCGGCGTAGACGTAGGCGGCCAGGCACCGCGCCGACGCCGAGCGGGCGAGCAGGCAACGGTCCTCGGCGCGGCCGATCGTGATCGGGCTACCGGACAGGTTCGCCAGCACCGTGGCACCTGCCAACGCCGCTTCCGCGCTGGGCGGAATCGGCACGAACATGTCCTCGCAGATTTCGACGTGCAGCACGAAGTCGGGTAGGTCGGATGCGGCGAACAGCAGATCGGGGCCGAACGGGCCCTCGATGTCGCGGATGCGGATGGTGCCGCGCTCGTCGTCTCCGGGTGCGATTTGGCGGCGCTCGTAGAACTCCCGGTAGGTGGGTAGGTAAGACTTGGGCGCCACTCCGAGCACCGCGCCGCGGTGGATGACCACTGCGGTGTTGTAGATGCGGTGCCGGTGGCGCAGCGGGGCGCCGACGACCAAGACCGGTAACAGGTCGGTCGAGGCCGCGACGATGTCCCCAACGGCGTCTTCGACGTCGTCGAGCAAGAGGTCTTGCAGGACGATGTCCTCGATGGAGTACCCGGACAGCGTCAGCTCCGGGAAGACGGCCACGGCGACGCCGTCGTCGTGGCACTCGCGGGCCGTCCGCAAGACCGACTCGGCGTTGGCCGCCGGATCGCCGATCGTGGTGTGGTGCGTGCATGCGGCGACGCGGACAAAACCCTGGCTGTAGCTGTTGTAGAAGTTCATCGCCCTTCCATTGTCGCCTGACGAGTGTCAAAGTAGGGCCGCCGGGTATCACCTCAGCATGAGCGACACTGCTGTCCTGGTGGTCGACATGATGAGCAGCTACCAGCATCCCGACGCCGAAGAATTGATATCCAACGTCGGCGAGATCATCGAGCAGCTGGCCGATCTGGTGCGGCGCGCGCGCGAATCCGGCGACGTCGACCTGATCTATGTCGACGACAACTACGGCGATTTCACCGCGGCGTAGGTCACTGGAAAAAACCCGGGTGGTACCCGAGCGGGTTATAGCGGTGTAGGTCGCATTATGCGCAACTAGCCAGCCCGGTTCGGCGGTAGCATCTTTAGGCATGTACGGCACGTAAACCGTTGCACGACAAGGCAATCAGTGTTGAGCCACCGCTGACAGCGGGGTAAGTTACAAGGTAACGCGCGTGGGGTGTGCGTCCACGCAAGGAGAGGCGAGCACAGCCGCTATCCCTTGCGTGAAAGGACTCAGATGCCAACCTCGGACCGGAGCCTGATCGGCTCGATCCACATGAACAAACGGCTGACCGGGATGACCGGCGAGGAACGCACGGACATGACGGCCGACGTGAACGCGGCGTGGCCGCGGAAGTTCGAGGACCAGGTCGACCCCGAGCGCAAGCTACCTAAGGACGAGCGCCCCAGGCGCGCTATGTACGCCCGCGCCAGCCGCAGTCGCCGCCGCGCTGGCGGGCGGCTCCCCGCTGGCGTTCACACTGTCGAGGACCGTCGGACTGACCGGAAAATGGGTTTTTGTGTTTCGGCAACCAGTCGGCCCGGTCCCCAGGACTCCAGACATAGCGCACTAATTGGTGTGCGGTGCTGGGTGGGATTTCATGCTGTAGCGCAGGGTGAGCGTGGTGCCCGGGTAGACGCTGTCGGTGGCGTTGAGGACATGGCAGAGTTCGGCGATGGCGGCGGTC
>DATJBA010000257.1:0-7269 GCA_035515675.1 Mycobacterium sp. | reverse complement strand
TGCCAGCAGTGACAGACCGGTCCAGACCGTGATGGGTGGAAACCACCGGTACAGCACGATTACCAGCAGATAACCCACCAGCCCAGCGCCGACCACCGCGGCCGTCAGGTCACGTTTCCTGGTCGGTCCCATCAGCTTTCCGATTCCGGATCGGCTTGTTTCGAATTGGCTGGGGCGCTTACGGGTTTTCGTTTCAGGTTGAGTGTGAGCCTGGACAACCGAACGCCATCTCGGTCGGCCGGCTCCAGCTCGGCCAGCAGCCGGGCGACGGGCCGCGGCCCTTCGGCGACCGTCAGCTGCGCATCCGGATCGATGGCCAGCCACGGCACCATCACGAAAGCCCGCAGATGGGCCAGCGAGTGCGGCAGCGTCAGGTTGGGCTCGCGGGCGATTACTTCGACTTCACGAGACGGCCCGCCTGGTGCAGAAGAAGTCTGGTAGCAAGCGATCAGGTCGACGTCGAGGGTCCGCGGGCCCCAGCGCTCGCCGCGGACCCGGCCCGCTGCCCGCTCGAATTCCTGCGCCCGGCTTAGCCAAGCTGGCGCGTCGCACGCCGGGTCATTGGCGATCAGCACCGCGTTGAGAAACGGTGCCTGCCCCACGCGGCCCCAGGGGTCCGTCTCATAGACCGGAGACACCGCCACTACCGCTTCCTGGAGGCCGTCGACGACCGACTGCAGCCGCGCCAGCCGGTCGCCCAGGTTGGAGCCGATAGACAGCACCACCCGCGTCATAGCGCCCTGCCGGCGGGGATCACCAAACCGCGACCGCCGCGCCGCGACCGACGAACCACCACCGCGACATCAGCGAACCGATGCGGGATCGGGGCCTGCGGCTTATGCACAACCACCTCGACGGCATGCACGCGTTGGTCATCCATCACTTCGTCGGCAATCTCGCCCCCGACTGCTTCGATCAGGTTGCGCGGGGGCCCCGCGACGATGTCGGCCGCCAGCCGGGCCAGCGCGGCGTAGTCGTAGGTGTCAGCCAGATCGTCGCTGGCGGCGGCGCCGGCCAAGTCGATCCACACGGTGATATCGACGACGAAGTCCTGCTCGTTGCCGCGCTCGTGGTCAAAGACTCCGTGTCGGCCACGAACTGTCAAGCCGCGCAGCTCGATTCGATCAGCCATCGTCGTCAGCCAGCTCGGTGTGCGCCCGGGTCTGCGTCCAAGCCTCGACGACCTTGAGAGCATCGACCGAGGCCCGCACGTCGTGCACTCGCACGCCCCAGGCCCCGTACAGGGCGGCCAGTGCGGAAATCACCGCGGTCGCCGTCTCACGCCCGTCAGGCGGTCGCGGCGACCCTTCGGGCCCGGCTAACAACGTGCCGAGGAACCGTTTGCGCGAGGCGCCCAGTAGTACCGGGACCCCGGTGGCAACCAACTGCGGCAAGGCATGCAGCAGCGCCCAATTGTGTTGTACCGTCTTGGCGAATCCAAGCCCGGGGTCGATCACCAGCTGGGCGGGATCGACACCTGCGGCCACCGCGTCGTCGACGCTGGCAAGCAGCTCGGCGCGCACTTCGGCGACCACGTCGCAGTAGTGCGGAGCCTGGTGCGGGCGGTCGGGCGACACCGATCGCCAGTGCATCAACACCCAGGGCACACCGGCTTCAGCCACCAGCGGTGCCATCGCGGGATCGGCTCGTCCGCCGGAAACGTCGTTGACGATCTGCGCGCCGCTTTGCAGCGCCGCCCGCGCGACATCCGCATGCATGGTGTCAATACTCACGGTAATGCCCTGTGCAGCAAGCTCTTTGATGACAGGCACCACGCGAGAGGCCTCGACCCGGGGGTCGATCCGAGTGGCGCCGGGCCGAGTCGACTCCCCTCCGACGTCAACGATCCCCGCGCCTTCGGCGGCCAATGCCAGACCGTGCGCGACGGCATCGTCGGCATTGAGGTAGCGCCCGCCATCGGAGAACGAGTCGTCAGTGACGTTCAGAACCCCCATAACCTGCACTGGCGCCGGGCTCACTTAACGCAGGATGAGGTCGAGCGCTTCGGCTCGAGAAGCGGCATTGGTTTTGAACAGACCGCGCACCGCCGACGTCGTGGTGACGGCGCCCGGCTTGCGGACACCGCGCATCGCCATGCACAGATGCTCGGCCTCGAGGACGACAATTACCCCGCGCGGTTCAAGTTTCTTCACCAGGGCGTCGGCGATCTGGCTGGTGAGCCGCTCCTGCACCTGTGGCCGCTTGGCGTAAAGGTCGACCAGGCGCGCGATCTTCGACAGGCCCGTCACCTTGCCATCCTCGCCGGGGATGTAGCCGACATGGGCCACCCCGTGGAACGACACCAGGTGATGTTCGCAGATGGAGTACAGCGGGATTTCCTTGACGATCACCAGTTCGTCGTGTTCTTCGTCGAACATGGTGTTCAGCACGCTGTCGGGGTTGGTGTAGAGCCCGGCGAACATCTCGCGGTAGGCGCGGGCGACGCGGGCCGGGGTGTCCTGCAAGCCATCTCTGTCCGGGTCTTCGCCGATCGCGAACAGCAACTCGCGGATTGCGGCCTCGGCTCGTTGCTGGTCGAACGCCCGTATACGCGGAGTAGCGTTCCGGGTATCCGGCAGCGCCATCGAATCCTCCGTTCGTCAGCCGTGGGCCGGCGGGTTGGACCGGCTCACCCCGTCATCTGGCTGGTCAGGGGCCTTTGCGGCATCCGGGTTGGATTGACCTGGCGGCGGAAAGGGCGGATACGGCGGGTGCGTGGGGCGGGCCTGACCTGGCTGGCCCGGCTGGCCGGGATAACTCGGTGCCGGCTGCGGCCAATACGGCTGCTGTGGGGGCGGCGGATACCAGTAACCCGGCTGCTGTTGCTGCGGCGGCCATCCCGGTGCATGCCAGCCGACCGGCGCGCCGTAGTCGGGCTGGGTGGCGCCGCGTGCAGCACCCTGACGATTACCGGCTCCTTGACCATCGTAGGAACCGTTGCCGCCGTGGGCGTTTCTACCGGCCTCCGCTCCCGCGGCATCGGCGGCTTGGCTGGCCCGTGTGATGGCTGCCTTGAAGGCCGGCTCGGGGACCGGCTGAGGCCAGGGCTCGCCACGCTCGATGGCCAGCTCACCGGGCGTCTTGATCGGCGGCTTGTCCGACGGGATGCGGCCACCGAAATCGTCGAACATGGTGAGCCGAGGACGCTTCTCGACGCCGGCGAAGATTTTCTCCAGCTCCGGTCGGTGCAAGGTTTCTTTTTCCAGCAGCTCGCCGGCCAGAGTGTCGAGCACGTCACGGTATTCGGTGAGGATCTCCCACGCCTCGGTGTGCGCGGCCTCGATGAGCTTGCGGACCTCGTCGTCAATGTCACGGGCGACCTCGTGGGAGTAGTCCGGCGCAGTGCCCATGGTCCGGCCGAGGAAGGGGTCACCGTGTTCGGTGCCGTATTTGACGGCGCCGAGCTTGGAACTCATCCCGAACTCGGTGACCATCGAGCGCGCGATTTTGGTGGCCTGCTCGATATCGGACACCGCACCCGTCGTCGGCTCGCGGAACACCAGTTCCTCGGCCGCGCGCCCGCCCATCGCGAACACCAGCCGCGCGATCATCTCGGAGCGGGTCATCAGGCCCTTGTCTTCCTCGGGCACCGAGACCGCGTGGCCGCCGGTGCGCCCGCGAGCCAGGATCGTCACCTTGTAGATCGGCTCGATGTCCGGCATCGCCCAGGCCGCCAGGGTGTGCCCGCCTTCGTGGTATGCGGTGATCTTCTTTTCCAGTTCGCTGATCACCCGCCCCTTGCGGCGCGGCCCGCCGATAACCCGGTCCACCGCTTCTTCAAGCGCGGCGCCGGTGATCACGGTGCCGTTCTCCCGGGCGGTCAGCAGCGCCGCCTCGTTGACGACGTTGGCCAGGTCGGCGCCCGACATCCCGACCGTGCGTTTGGCCAGCCCGTCGAGGTCGGCGTCGGGGGCCATCGGCTTGCCCTTGGAATGCACTTGCAGAATTGCCTTGCGGCCGTTGATGTCCGGGTTGGACACCGGGATCTGGCGGTCGAAGCGGCCGGGACGCAGCAGCGCCGGGTCGAGGATGTCGGGCCGGTTGGTGGCCGCGATCAGAATGACGCCGGCCCGAGGGTCGAACCCGTCCATCTCGACCAGCAGTTGGTTCAGGGTTTGCTCGCGCTCGTCGTGCCCGCCGCCGAGGCCGGCGCCGCGCTGGCGGCCGACCGCGTCGATCTCGTCGACGAAGATGATGCACGGGCTGTTCTGCTTGGCCTGCTCGAACAGGTCACGCACCCGGGATGCGCCGACACCGACGAACATCTCGACGAAGTCCGAACCGGAGATGGTGAAGAAGGGAACGCCAGCCTCACCGGCGACCGCACGAGCCAGCAGCGTCTTGCCGGTCCCCGGTGGGCCGTACAGCAGCACGCCCTTGGGGATCTTGGCGCCCAGCGCCTGATACCGACCCGGATTCTGCAGGAAGTCCTTGATCTCTTGGAGCTCCTCGACCGCCTCGTCCACGCCCGCAACGTCGGCGAAGGTGGTCTTGGGCATGTCCTTAGACAGAAGTTTGGCCCGCGATTTGCCGAAGCCGAAGCCCATCCGGGCGCCGCCCTGCATGCGGGAGAACATCATGAACAGGCCCACCAGCAGTAGCAGGGGCAACACGTAGACCAGCAGTTCGCCCAGGATGCTGCCCTGGTTGACGACAGTGCTGATCTTTGCGTTTTTAGCGCTCAGTGCGTTAAAAAGGTCGACGGCGTACCCACTTGGGTATTTGGTGATGACTTTGTCGGAATTGTCGGTGTCGCTGTTACCCTTCTTCAAGGTCAACCGCAGCTGCTGCTCGCGATCGTCGATCTGCGCACTCTTGACGTTGTCACTGTTGATCTGGGCCATCGCCACCGAGGTGTCGACGGGCTTGTAACCGCGGGTGTCGTCGCTGAAGTAGAAGAACGACCAACCGAGCAGCACCACGACGGCGATTGCCGTGAGGGTGCGGATCAAGTTTTTCCGGTTCATCAATCATCGGCCGTGCAGGCCAGGTTCCTTCCCGATACACGCAGCTGGAAAAGTCCAGGCTACCGCTATACCAACGACCGGCGGTTCCCGGAGCCTGGCAACAATGCGGCCTGCGGGCGCAGCCGTAGGCCTCGCGTCATGCTGGCGTAGGGCCGCGCGGCGGTGGCTGCGCTGGCGTGATGCTGGGCGGCGGAAAATTAGCCACGTACCAGCGGCGAGCACGCCGCGCGGTACCAGTCTGCCACGCCGAGCAAGGTAAACGTTCCCAACTCGCCGCAGCGCCGTTCACTTAAGAGTGCACAAACTGCCCATGAAACGCCGCCCGCCCAGCCAGCGCCTATAGTCCTGGGCGTGCAGGGAGAAAGGGTGCGCGGTACTCACGGACACCTCATCGGTCGGCCATCACATACGTCACGCCCGGCCCCCACCCGCGGGTCATTGACCCATCGGCAGGACAAAGCATTGCGCGAACCTGCCACGTCCACTAGCGACTTTCGCCTCTAAACGAAGGCCGTGGAAAGCTCAGGAAGGGTGGGGGTTGGTTGCGTTCGGCGATGTGGGCAGGCGTTGAGTGCGAGTTCGGCGTCGATGCGGTGGGCGCGGTCTTGTTGTCGGGCGCGGCAGCGGGTGGGCATCATCAACCCGCGGTCACCGGGTGGTCGGTATGCCGTGGGGGCAGTGGGTACTACCGCCGAACTAAGCCCAGCGACCACCCGCTGAGGGTGATGAGGATTCCGACGACGATGCCGCTGGGTCGCCGCTGATAGGCAGCCAGCCAGGCGAAGATCTGACCAAGCATGCGCACGACCTGCGCGGTGGGCGGCATATTGGCCAGCACATACCGCCCACGCTGGGTGTCCCGCAGACCGGACAGATCGAGACGCAACACCAGCGCGGAAGCCACGATGGCCGGCGCAAACGCGATCACGAGTGCGGGCACCACGCGATGCCGCCACATCAGGGCTGTGGAAACAATGCCGCAGGTAATGTCGGTGGCCAGTTTGGCCGCGTGTACCTGGTGCAGGAGATACCGGTCATGGTCCATCCCACCATCGTCGACGCAATGTCAATACTCGACGCCGAAAGCGGCTAAACCCCCGCTGGGTCGGGTGAATTGCACTTCGCCGAACCGACCGTCGGCTGAATTGATTTCATGCCACTGGTGGTCGATGGGTGTTGTCATCCCTATAAATTGCATGTCGTTGTTAGCCACAGGCTGGGCGCCAATTAGCGATCTGCTGTGAGGTGACGAAACGGTGTCCCGGTCGAGCGTCATCACGCCCCACGCCTTCTCGTCGTCGGGATGCGTGATTCGCACCGGCCTTGGTGAGAAGTGACTAATCCACCCTCTCTGGGGTCAGCTACTTTGGGCTTCACGTCGGTTGCCGGGAAGCGAAGCTAGTTACTGTAGGTGTCGGTCAGGTCAACGTATGTCGTGCCCTACCCGTCCTCGGCGTGCTGCTGAAATTCAATGGTGATCACAGGCGATTGTGGCGCGGGTCGGAACTGGTCAGGGTGCGCACCGATGCCAGCCGTCCGCGCCGGACCGTGGGCCGCAGACTATCTGTGATCGCGCCGAGCTGTCGGGCCGCCGCTGGCTGGGTCGACAATGCAATCGGGCTGTCCATGATCGTCGCCAACGCGATCGCCGCCAGCGGCTTGCCCCAGCCAAGCGGCGGCCAGCGGGCTCGCACCCCGCATCGCCACCCAGCGACGTCTGCGCAAGCACATCGCCCAACTCACCGCCATGGGCTACCGGGTCACCCTCGAACCCGCCGCCTAGCTCCAAATACACAGCCTCGCAACACAACCCGAGTCAACGAATAGGGCTACGCGGGCATTTTTGGTGAGTCAACGCTTGCGGTTGCCTTGGCGATTACCGGCCGGTAGCATAGGGGCCCGTACCAGCAGGCGCCAGACCCCTACGCGCTAAGGCGGCAGCAGGCGAGTGACCTCGACCGGGTGTGGGTGCTGGGCCGGGCGGGCCGAGGCGGCACCTGGCGATCACCGACCCGGACCGCGGCGTCAGACCGCTCTAGCCAGGGACCCCGAACCAAATCAGGCTGGTCACTGCTTGCGCGGGCACTTAGCGCGGCCGGGCTTGAGTCCGCGCACCGCGACTGGTTTCTGCGGCTTTTTCGGGAGATGGCCGTGTTCGTGATGATGGTCGCGTCGGAGTGTGCGCCGGTGGCGCAGGCGGGCGGGCTGGCGCAGGTGGTCTTCGGGCTGAGCCGGGAGCTGGAGCTGCGGGGCCACGCCGTGGAGATCATCCTGCCGAAATACGACTGCATGCGCTACGACC